>CAMAWS010000009.1 GCA_945861845.1 Candidatus Sulfopaludibacter sp. SbA3
GACCATGGCTTCCAACCGCGCAATTCGCTCTTCCATCGGCGGATGCGTGCTGAAAAGTTTCATCATGCCCCCGCCCCTGAGTGGATTAACGATGAACATGTGAGCAGTGGCCGGACTCGCTTGCATCGGAATCCGTTGCGATGCGGTGTCAAGCTTGCGAAGGGCATTTGCAAGCCACAATGGGTTTCCGCAGGTCCTGGCGCCTGTGGCATCCGCCTCATATTCACGAGAGCGCGAAATCGCCATTTGAATCAAGGCTGCCGCGATCGGAGCGACGATGATCATCGCAAGCGCGCCGATGAATCCTCCTCGCCTGTCGTCATCGCGGCTACCCCCGCCGAAGATCATTGCCCACTGGGCCATGTTGGCCATCATGCTGATCGCGCCTGCAATCGTCGCCGCAATCGTTCCGATCAGGATATCTCTATTCTTAACGTGGGCAAGCTCGTGCGCCATTACTCCGGTGAGCTCTTCCCGCGAAAGCAGCCGAACGATTCCTGCTGTGGCGGCTACGGCGGCATGGTTCGGATTACGTCCCGTGGCAAAGGCATTGGGCGCCTCCGAAGGGATGATGTACACCTTCGGCATTGGGATGTTCATCTTCATCGCCAGGTCGCGGGTCACGCTGTACAACACGGGTGCGTCGTTCTCGGTGGCTTCCTTGGCGCTATACATCTTCAGGACGATCTTGTCGCTGAACCAATAGCTGAACATGTTCATCGCAGTAGCCAAGGCGAAGGCGATGTACATTCCCTGCCGCCCTCCGAAAGCCCCACCGATCATTATGAGTAACACCGTCAAACCGACCATCAGCACAACGGTCTTTGTCGCGTTCATCGAATCGTTCTCCTTAAACAGCCTGCTAGACCTATATGCTAATCCAGACTGCGTGCCAGTAATTCTACAGGATGAACAACCTCCAGGCTAATTCCCGCCCGCCTGGCGCCGTACCTGAACTGGAACATACAGCCGGGATTTCCGGTCGCAAGAATCTCTATATTCGCTTTCCGTATGCTTATCATCTTGCGGTCCAGGATCTCCATCGAAAGTTCATTTTGCGTGATGTTGTAAGTACCTGCGCTTCCGCAGCACTGATCCGCCCCTTCGATCTCCACAAACTGAATGCCCGGAATGGATTTCAACAGCATTCTCGGCTGCGCCTTTACTCCTTGGCCGTGAATGAGATGGCATGGGTCGTCGTATCCGACGCGGCGCTCGATCGGAATCCTTAGACGGTCATAAATGCGAGTCGATGCAAGGAATTCGGAGATATCCTGAACTTTCGAAGCGAAGCCTTCCGCACCACCGATCAAGACGGGATACTCCTTCAACATGGCGCCGCAGCCAGCCGCATTAATAATGATGGCGTCCAGATCCTTCGCGTCAAACGCCGACACGTTTTTCCCGGCCATTTCGCGTGCGGTGTCACGAAGCCCCGCGTGATTCGCGAGCGCGCCGCAGCAGATCTGGTTGCCGGGCACAACAACGTCATACCCGGCAGCGGTGAGAAGCCGTACTGAAGCCTGGTTGATCGACCCCATCATCGAGTTCATGACGCAACCGGTAAAGAAGGCAACCGTGCCCTGTTTTCTGCCTTCCGCCCGGTGGAAACTCTCCAGGGCGACGCCGCTTTCGATTTCGGCTTCCGGCATCAGCGCTTCAGCCATGGCCACCTTTGGCGCGAGCCGCTCCAGCAACCCGGTTGATCGAACGAATCCCTGGAAGCCAGACTGCCTGTAAAGCTGCAATGCGCGCGACGCAAGGTCGAACCGCCACGGGTACGGAAACACATGCTTCAACACGAGACGGGAAAGCCAGTGAGCCGAGCGTTCGGTGACGATTTCGGCGCGCATGGACTCCATCATCTCGCCAAAATGCACGCCTGACGGGCAAGCCGTCTCGCACGCCCTGCAGTCGAGGCATCGGAACATGTGCTCGACGAAAGATTCCGTAATCTTCGTGCGGCCTTCGTCATACGCGCGCATCAGGTAGATGCGCCCGCGCGGCGAATCCATTTCTGTGCCAAGCACTCTGTATGTCGGGCACGACGGGAGGCACAGACCGCAGTGGACGCAGTCCAGGTACAACTCCGGGTGTTTAGTTCCTTCTTTCACCATCAACGTGGCGTCCGGGATTCAAGCGGCCCTCCGGATCGAATGCCTCCTTCATTTTCTTCATCAACTCGTACTCGGCGGGAGCCGGGGCGAACGTCCCCGCTTCCCGGCGCATCTCAGCCGGAGCCTTCTCGACCACAACGCGGTAACGGCTGCGAATTGCCCGTATTTCGTCGCCAGTGGACACCGACATCAAGACAATTCCATTCATGACATGCGCGATCCAGGCGTGGGGCTGGTATTCACTCACAATCTCGCTAACGGTGCTGGGAAGGCCGATCACACGAAGCATGACACTGCCGAGTTCGTGATACTGGCGCCGGAGCTTCTCCCATTCAGCGGACTCGTCCGCACCTTCGATAATCTTCCAATCTGCCGCTGGCAGATTCCTGATCTGCCAATCGACAGCGCTCGGATGCTCCCCAAACCGCAACCAGACGGTGTTCTCCGGCCCAACCCATTCGCATGAAACAGGACTCAGGGGACTGTGTCGAATAGCCGACAGCAACCTTCCCGCGGCTGCTGCATTTTCGCAGCGAACAATGGCGGTAGCGGTCCTGGCAAATCGGGCCCTCAACTTGAGGCTTATTTCGGCAACCACCGCGAGTGTCCCAAGCGAACCTGTGTACAGTTTCGCAAGATCGTAGCCCGTGACGTTCTTGACGACGCGGCCGCCAGTCTTGGAGATCCGCCCATCCACGTGAACGACCTTCATCCCAATGATCCAGTCGCGAATGGTACCGGCCGCCCGAAAGGGTCCCTGCGCGTTAGCCGCCGCAATTCCGCCAATGGTGGCCTGGGGACCATTCCATGGGTCGAGCGGCAGAAACTGATTGTTCTCACGCAACGCGTGTTGAAGCTGCCCGAGCGTAACGCCGGCCTCAACGTGGATGGTCAGGTCTGCGGGATTGTATTCGGTGATTCGCGAAAGACCGGTGAGATCCAGCACACAGTCGGCCCGATGAAGCGGATTACCGAAACAGGTTTGCGTTGCCGCGCCCAGTGGAACGACGGCGCCGCTCTCAGCCCGAAGGGCCTGGGAAAGTTCGTCGATCGACTCGGGCCTGAGGACCTTTCCTGGAGTGATGCCGTCTATTGTCATCGGACCAGAAAAAGCTGTTCGACCGTGAATGAATCGCAGGCAAGCAAAACTCCCCTCCTCAGATGAGGAGGGGTGGCTGCGCCAAAAAGAAAACGGCGCGAAGCCACCGAAGCGGCGCAGACGGGGTGGTGCTGATCAAGCAATCTCTTGATCCAACCACCCCGTCCGCTCCTGATCAAGGGTAGCTTCGCAGCATCTTCTTGAGGTCGCGTCCACCCCTCCTTATCCAAGGAGGGGAGTTTTGCGGCCACGCTCCCCTTCACTGCTTCTGCCCCAACAACATCTTTTCCACTTTCCTGCCGATCTCCTCTGTGCTCGTTGTGCCGGGCCTTCCGATTTCCGTGCATCCCCGGCCCGTGGGAAAAACTTTCGAAGGATTCAGCAGGCCGCTGGAATTAAAGACCCGCTTTACGCATGCCATGGATTCGAGGTCCGATTCGGTAAATACCATACCCATGAAGTCATTCTTCTCACACCCAACACCGTGTTCCCCGCTGAGCGATCCCCCGACACCGACGCAGAGCCTCATGATCTCTTCGCCCATTATGAGGATCTTGTCCACCTGGTCCTGATGCCGGCTGTCAAAAAGGATCAACGGATGCAGGTTTCCGTCGCCTGCATGGAATACATTTGCGACTTTCAACCTGTACCGCTCGGAAATGCGCTCGATCCCGGCCAGGACGCCGGGCAACTGCGTCCGCGGAATTACGGCATCCATGACCATCATGTCCGGACTGATGCGGCCCATCGCCCCAAACGATCCCTTTCGACCCATCCAGAGCCTGGCGCGCTCTTCCTCGTCTTTGGCGACGCGAACGTCGTAGGCGTTATTCCGCCTGCAGATCTCGATGATTTCCGCGGCAGTCTCGGTGAGCCCGTCGCTGAATCCGTCGACTTCGATAAGCAGCACGGCGCGGGCATCCAGCGGAAAGCCGGCGCGATACACGGACGCCTCGACGGCGACGATAGTATTGTCGTCCATAAACTCGAGTGCAGCGGGAACGATCCCCGCGGCCACGATATCGGACACGGTCTGGCTGCATTCCTCGAAAGATTTATAAGCCGCCAGCAACGTCTTGACGGCCTGGGGCTTTGGCAGCAATCGCACCGTAATCTCCGTGACAATCGCAAACGTTCCCTCCGAACCGACAATCGCGCCCAGCAGGTCCATGCCAACAGCTTCGCCGGCCGGGTTCCCGAGACGAACCACCTCCCCGCTCGACAGAACGGCCTCGATAGCCAGAATGTGGTTCGTTGTCATTCCGTACTTCAGGCAATGCGGGCCGCCGGCATTTTCCGCGACATTGCCGCCAATGCTGCACGCGGACTGGCTCGAAGGATCTGGAGCGTAGTAAAGCCCGTGAGGCGCCACGGCCTGGGAGATATGAATGTTGACCACGCCCGGCTGTACAACAGCAAAACGGTTATCGACATCGACAGACAGGATGCGGTTCATACCCTGCAGCTCGATGATGATTCCGCCATCAATCGCCATCGCGCCGCCGCTCAGTCCAGTGCCCGAACCACGAGGGAGAAATGGAATCCGGTATTCGTTCGCAATTCGAACAACCTCGGCGACCTGTTCCGTGTTTGCCGGAAAAACCACGGCGTCCGGTTTGTTCTTGAACAGGGCGAGGGCGTCACATTCGTAGACAAGGAGTTCGGTATCGTCGGTAGTCACCGCCGCGGCCCCGAGCGCTCGCTCGAGCCGGTCAATGATCTCTCTGCGCACTACTTTGTCAGCTGTTTTTTCAGCGCCTCGATCTGCTGTTTGACAACGTCGATCCGCGGATAAGTCGGATGCGCGTCAACAAGTTTCTGCCACATTTCAAGGGCAGCCTGTGCGTTGTTCTTGCCGTGTAGCTGTGCGACGCCGATGTTGTACAGCGCCTGTGGATGTGTTGGATCGATAGCGAGCGACTTCTGGAACTCTACAATCGACTCGTCGATGCGCTGGGCGTAAAAATACGTCGTTCCGAGGTCCGCGTGGATGTTGGGATTGTCGGGCTCGACTTCGAGCGCCTTCTCGTACCAGACACTTGCTTCGGTGAACTTGCTCTGGTCGAAGTCAATGTTCCCGAGCTCGATGAGGGCAGCAAAATCTTTCGGGTTCTCCTTCACCCGGTCCGTGAGGCTCTGTACAACGGCCGGATCCGGCGGGGGAGGCGGCGGGATTTCGCCTGGCTGCAGCCGGGGAACGATCCTTGCCATTCCGCGCACAACTTCGGGCGCCCGGTCTTTCGTCCACGTAAACACCACGCCGTAGCCAACCACGAATCCTGCAAGCAATAATATGAAAGAGGCCTTTTGCATCGGTTGATCATACCAAAAACGCCGCGAACAGCCCCCGATAAACATCATCGGGGAAGTCCGTGCCATGCCGCCGCGAGTGCATCAGATCGATGACCACCGTCTGAAGCGCCAGGTTGAGCGGCGCCTCAATTTCTACCGCAAGCACGACAGATAGCCCCGGAAACCTCCTGCTTATCGCCCGGAGCCTGACGCTCGTCAATCGCTCGGCAAAACACACGCGAACGCGCCTCGATTTCTGTTCGAGTGTCATGTTGGCGCCATCGTCGTCCAGCAGGGTCCAACCGCCCCGTAAAATTGTTTCTTTCGCCGCGCGCAATACAGGCATCGAAATATCGCCGCCGCTTTTGGCAGACCGGCGCTGAAGATCGTACCGGAGCCGGCCAGCCGCGTCACTCAGGACGGAATAGGCGTCGTTGATCGCAGTCATTCGAAACGCAGCATCGGGATCGGGATTACGATCCGGGTGATAGCGCATGGCCAGCCCGCGATAGGCGCGCTGGATCTCTTCGCTGGTCGCATCTGTTGGCACGTTCAGAAGTGCGTAGTAGTCCACAAGCATCATTCGCCTCCGAAGTAACAGGAACGGTAAACCTCATGCACGGCAACTCGACCGGCCAGCGCCAGCTCAACGGCCTGATCGGTAATCGAACTGAACCCCGCTTCACGCGCGGCATCGCCGATTTCGAGTTCCGAACCCGAGGCGAGCGCTTCGCGAACCCGGCGGCTCATTTCGAGCAACTCGAAAACGGCGCGGCGGCCCCCGGTTCCCGTCGATTTGCAGGCCTGGCATCCGGCGCTGCGACGGAGCCTGTGTTGGTCCATGGGGTCAATTCCGAGACGTTCGAGATAGATGGGTCTCGGAAACTCAGGTTCGGCGCATCCCCTGCAATTCAGCCGTATGAGGCGTTGTGCGGCGATCCCGACGATGGCCGACGACATCAGGTTCTTGTCGATTCCAAGCTCCGACAATCGCAAGAGGGCCGAAACGCTGTCGGTGGCATGGAGCGTGGAAAAGACAAGGTGCCCTGTCATGGCCGCGCGAAACGCAGTGGCTGCCGTTTCGGCATCGCGAATCTCGCCCACGAGAATGACGTCCGGGTCCTGCCGCAAAATGGACCTCAGGGTCCTGGCGAACGTGAGCCCCACGCGCTCGTTCACCTGGACCTGGCTTATTCCCTCCACTTCGTATTCGATCGGATCTTCGATGGTGACGATGTTCAGCGGCTCATTCCGGATCTCATTGATGAGCGCGTAGAGCGTGGTCGTCTTGCCACTGCCTGTCGGACCCACGGCGAGCAGGATTCCCTGTGGCTGCCGGATCAACGCCTGGAGCCGGTCTTCAATTGCGGGACCGAATCCAAGTTGGGCGAGAGTCATGGACGCTCGGCCGCGGCGCAGAACTCGAATGACAACTTTTTCGCCCCACCGCGTGGGCAGCGTCGACACGCGAATATCGGCGCCGTTGGCTTCCCCATGAATGTGTCCGTCCTGCGGAAGCCGCCGCTCACTGATATCGAGCTTGGCAAGAATCTTGATCCGGACGACCAGGTTGTCGTGCATCCATCTCGGAATTTCGAGGGTTTGCTTCAAGAGCCCGTCGATGCGGCAACGCACCCGGGTGGAATTTTGGCCGGGCTCAATGTGGATGTCGCTGGCATCTGCCGCGAATGCCTCATCGAAGATCAACTTCTGGATTCGGACAATCGGCGGACACTCCGGCTCCGCTTCCCGCGGTTTTTCCCGCTGAACGATCGCTGGCAGTTGAGACATGGTTCAATTGGTGAGAAGTGCAAAAGGCGAGGCAATGAAAACATGCGGACATCGATCGGGTCAATAGCGAGTAGTTGACGACGTCCGATGGGGATATTAGAGTTCGGAAATGAGTTCCAGCCAACAGAACGGGAGAATCAGCGTGACCCTGACGTCGGCGCTTGCCGGTTTTGTGCGAGAGCAGACGCGATCGGGCAAATACGCCTCGGCCAGTGAAGTCGTGCAGGAAGCCCTCCAACTGCTTGAAGCAGCGGAGCGGATTCGTAGTGAGCGTCTCCGCGACGTCAAGGCAAAGATTACCGAGGGACTAGCCTCCCTCAGTCGTGGAGAAGGCATTGATGGGGAGAGTGTCTTCAAGGAACTCGAAGCACCCCTTTTAGCGCGAGGAAAAAGCCACCGGCCATGAGCCGGTATCAGCTTTCCGCTCCGGCCCGCCTGGACCTGATCGAAATCCGAAACTTTATTTCCCGGGACAGTAGGATTGCCGCGCGTAAGGTTCTGGCCGAAATCCGTACCGCGTGCCGGCTGTTGGCAAAACGTCCCGAGATTGGCCATCTCCGCACAAACCTGGTTGCCGAACCCCTTCGATTCTGGCCCGTGTATTCCTATTTGATCGTCTACCGCCCTGAGTCGGAGCCGATTGAAATCGTTCGAGTGCTCCACGGTGCGCGCGATGTCTCAGCAATCATTTGAATTCTGAATTCCCGCCGGGAGTGAGAATTTGAACGGTTCTCCGCTTCCGGCCACAAGCCCGAACATTGCAAGCGAGGGCAATAGCGATACGGAACCGGCATGTCCCAGCGGTGGCGCTCCCGTTCCATAATTCGGCAATTCCGCGATCGCTTTTCCTTGTTCGCTGACGGTGAGGGGCCAGACCCCCGTCACGGCAAGATTTTTCACTTCCGGCAAACCGCCCGAGGTCTAGAATGAAGCCATGGTGATTACGACCTCGCCCTTGGTCAAAACCTACACGCTCCAGGAATTCTGGGATCTGCCGGAACCCTCCGACCGCTCGAAGCTGGAGTTGATCAAGGGAGTGCTCTACATGACACCTCCGCCGGGCGACCTTCACAACGAGGCCTTCGCCGATTTGAACGTCCAGCTTCAGCGCGCTATCGACCGCCACGAGTATAGCGGCAAAATCTACGCGCCACGCGCTGCCATCTGGGTGGACGACGACACATACCTCGAACCCGATCTCATGTACATTTCAGATGAACTGAAGGCAGAAATGAAGCCACAGCATTGGACTCGGGCCGACATCGTTGTCGAAATCATTTCTCCATCAAACGCCAATTACGACCGAAAGACCAAGTCCGACACTTATAGCGCCATGGGTGTTCGGGAGATGTGGCTTGTCGATCTCGAGACCAAGGAAGTCGAAGTGCGGTCATTTGAGTCGGGCAAGAGCGCGTCCTACAAAAACGGAGATACTCTGCGTTCGGAAGTCCTTCCGAAAATCGAGATTCCTGTCACCGCCCTGTTTTCCTGAGTAGTTACTTCGCTTCAGTGCGCTGCTTCAATTCTTGAGTGAGTGTCAGATAGAAAAGCCGGGATAGACGAACGCTCCGCGAATCGTCTCAGCATCTTTTTCCGAAACACTGCAGGTCCGCAATGTGTCATACCAGGTGCCGGCGACCTGTTTCTGCATGTCATTGACGATTTTACCGGCTTCATCCTTCTCAAGCAGAAAGCGTGCATGCTGCGAGAGAATGTTCTTCGCATTGGCGTATCGGCCCATGTCGCCGCAATCCATGGCAAGGTCACGGCGCTCCTGGGCGACGACCGGTGAGGGCGTCAGATCAAAGGCGGGTGACAGCTTCCAATCTTTCTCCTTCGCAATCACAGCATGATTGCGCGGATGATCGTCGATGTTCGAGATGAGCGCGTTGAAACACATCCTGCGAAACAGTTCGCGGGCATCTCTCTTCGGTTCAGCAACAATCCGGCGCAGTTCCTCGACCAGGATCACATAAGACCAACGCGTCTGCATTGTCACCGATTCATCTGCGCGCAGGATCGTTAGCCCGCTGACCATGCGCGAGCGCGTATATCCCCCGGCCGCCTTCTCGCGGTCGAAACGCTTGATGAGCAGGACATCCCTGCTACCGATTGTTTCAATTCGGCTTTCCGCCGTCTTGATTCCGCACTCGCGGGCAAGCCGGAGCATGGCGTGCTCGACGCGCGTATTGTTCCACCGGTCATCCGCGCGATTGAATTTCGCCACCCAAAGCGCGTCATCGTCCTGAACGACGGCCTTCGGACGCGCCCCTCCCATCGACGTTTCGAGTAACAGGAGATCCTGGACCTGCGGTGCATCCGGATCGTTCGGAAGGTCGTCCTTAACCAGCGCGTCGGCGAGAGTCTGGAGTTTTTCGAGATCGAGCGTCTTGTTGAACTTCCGCAGCGGCGCCGGCGGGACGTTGCTCAGGCCAAAGCCGAGAGCGCCGGCGCGATCGTCCGGCGATTCCAGAAGATAGTCCATCTCGCCTAGCTGCACTTTGCCAACATGCCTCTCGATGACAAGGCGGCCCCAGTAGTCCGGCCCAGCGTCGCGCAAAGCGCCGAAGACACCGTTCAACCGGGCAGTCTCATATGTCCGCGTTGAGAGTTTGAGTTCGACCGGATCGATCTCAAGCGCCTGCCGATTCTCCATGTACGAGCGGCCGTAAATGAATCGCCCGAGGGCATCGTCCCTCGCGTTTCTTGTGAGAACAAACTTGCCTGCCGTTACCGCGGAAACCTGCCCCGGGAGCGTGATGTAAACAAAGCACTCGGAAGCGGAGCCCTTAGAAATCATTGTCCAGCCCTCCGCTCTTACGGGCTCGCGTTTTCTCCTTAGCGGCGGCAAAGATCAAGCCTTGCTCATCGCTAGCAGGATTCGCCACGTTCTCCAGCGGCTGCAACAGATCGTACGCCCAGAGCAAAGCGGCATAGACGCCAATGCCGGTCGAGGCTTTGCCCTTTTCGGCATCCATTACGGCGCGACGGCCGGTCCCTATTTTTTGAGCGGCCTCCTCGATTGTGTAGTTCCGCCGGATCCGGGCGATGCGGAGGTTTTCTCCCAGACGGTTTATCGCCTGTTCGACCGGATAAGGCGGGGCTTGCATTAGCTGATTCCTAGCGGTCATAGTTCCTTAAAAGCATCTTAAACTATTTAACATGCTCTTAAAAGAATTTTTCCAGATGGTTGAAATAGAGATTTATCGCTCTACAGTCCATTCCTTTCCCCCTTTTCCTTCAGTAGCCGGATTTGCGATTCGCTTCCTGTAGAATTATTTTCCAATGTTGCCCCTTCATCGCCTTCGCGCCCGCGCGATCTCTCATTCCCTCTTTCCTCCATCAACTCTGCGGGCCGCCATAGACCGCCTGGGTTTCGTTCAAGCGGATCCTATTCGATCGCCGGCCCGGGCGCAGGATCTGATTCTTCGTCACCGCGTGACCGGATATCGTGCCGGCGGCCTGGAGCGGCACTACCCTTCGTTGAATGTCGAGGAAGACTCTCTGTACGCTTACGGATTTGTTTCCCGGAGGGTCTGGCGCCTGATCCATCCGCGGAAGACGACCGGCTTGTCGGCGCTTGAAAGGAAGGTCTTCGAGGTGGTCCGCAAATTCGGCCGGATGCACCCACGAGAATTGGAATCTCATCTGGGCCGTGAGCGTGTCATCAATGCCTGGGGCGGCTATTCCAAGGCGACAACACAGGCATTGGACGACCTGCACTATCGCGGACTGCTCCGCGTTGCGCGACGCGAAAATGGAATCCGCACCTACGAAGCCGCGCCTCCCCCTGCCGATCCGCTTCCGTCGGCAGAACGATTGCGGCAACTCGTCCTGGCGATCGCCTCCATTCTCGCGCCGGCGCCACAAAAGACGCTTCAGGCAAACCTCGCAAGGTACCGGCGCCTGGGAAGTGTCCGGACCGTGCTAAGCGACATGCGGTGTTCCGGTGAACTCGAGAGCGAGACAGTCGATGGCATTGCATATGTCTGGCCTGCTTCTGCAAAAGTCGCCTCAGATGGACCGTCTATGGTGCGATTCCTGGCCCCCTTCGATCCGTTGGTGTGGGATCGCCGGCGGTTCGAACATTTCTGGAACTGGCCGTACCGTTTCGAAGCTTATACGCCGGTGGCGAAGCGTATCCGTGGGTACTACGCGATGCCGGTATTATGGCGTCACCAGATTATCGGTTGGGCAAACGCCAACGTGGCTGGAGGAAGCCTGCACGTCGATGTGGGGTTTGTTGACAAACGTCCGCGGGAGAAAGATTTTCGCGTGGAACTCGACGCGGAGATCGCGCGCATGGAGTGGTTTCTCGGGGAACAGCAATGATTACGCGAGAAGAAGCCTTCTTGATTTTCGACAAATTGCGGGCCGACGGGTCCGTGGTGTTTTGCATGGGACGATTGTCTGGCTGGACCTTCGCACTTCGAGCGAAGGTTGTCTCGGCTTCCAGGCAAGAGATCATTGTGGTATCCGCTGACAGGCACTCCGGGTCGATGTCTCTTCGCCTGGATGTGGATGATTTGCTCCTTCGATACGCAGAGCCTCGTGACGTTCCCATGCTTCAAGGCCTGCACGAGCGCGACATGAATCTGGCTTCAATCGTGGTCGGCCTGCCGTTGCGCCTGCGGCCCGCCGATCTTCGGGCGCGGTTGCTGGAAGCGCCTCCGCGGGAAATGTTGTTTTTCCTGGAGCTGCCAAACGAAGAAGAATTGCGGCAATGACGCCCATGGTGCTGGCTAATGCGGCATTCGTAGCGCGCGGCCGCCGTTGCACAATTTGCTTTTGGTTCCGTTCAACGACGGACTATAAAGGGTGCCACGTCATCCCCTTGAGAGGAACCCCATGAAGAAACTGTTGCTTCCCGCTGTCGGAATTGGAATAGGTCTCCTGGTTGGATTTGGACAAACGCCACAGCGACCGGATTCGGCGACGACAGTCGCGGCTCCTCCGGAGCAGTTCAGTTTGCGCGTTGTGACACGGGGGCTGGCGGGTCCGATCGAAATGTCGATGGGACCCGACGGTTATTTGTGGCTGACCGAGCGAACAGGACCTCGCGTAACGCGCGTGAATCCGGCCGACGGTGCGAGAGAAGTCGCTGTGACCATCCCCGAAGTGCACGCGAGCGTCGGTCAGGACGGTTTGCTGGGATTGGCTTTGCACCCGGAACTCCTGCGCGGGACAGGCAACGACTATGCTTACGTCGTTTTCACATATGACAATGCGCCCGGCACGACGTTCGATCGCCGCATGACCGTCCGTCGATACACCTATAACCGGCAGGCGCGCACGCTGGGCAACGCGATGGATCTGCTTAGCGGATTGCCGGCAGGCGACGACCACGTTTCAGGCCGCATCGCCTTCGGTCCCGATCAGAAGCTGTACCTCAGCCTGGGAGATCAGGGAAACAACTTCGGCCGGAATCGCTGCACGCCCAATCGCGCGCAGGAATTGCCCGGAGCCGCGGAAGTTCGCGCGCGCGACTGGACGAAATATCAAGGCAAAATCCTTCGGCTGAATCTTGACGGTTCCATTCCGGCAGATAATCCCACGCCCGGCGGCGTACGCAGCCATATCTATTCCTATGGACATCGGAATGTGCAGGGGCTTGTTTTCGGGACCGACGGCAAACTGTATGCCTCGGAGCACGGCCAGGGTAGTGACGATGAGGTGAATATCATTGAGGCCGGCAAGAACTACGGCTGGCCGAATGTGGCTGGGTATAAGGATGATCAATCTTATGTCTACGGTATCTGGTCGCAATCGGAGCCGGAACCTTGCAGTTCTTTATTAGGCATCAGCGGACAAGACATCAATCTCATACCGAAGTCCGTTCCCGTTCAAAAGGAAAGCGAGTGGAATCATCCGGATTTCAGAGAGCCTCTGAAGACATTCTTCACCGTCGCGAATGGATATGACTGGCAGGTGTCGGGCAGCGCAACGATCGCTCCGTCCGGTCTGGGCATTTACACAACGAATGCAGGCGGGATTCCAAACTGGGCGAATTCCCTTCTCGTGCTCAGTCTTACGAAGGGGCGCGTGTATCGCCTGAAGTTGAGCGCGGATGGTAGATCCGTCGTAGGCGAGCCACAAGAGTATTTCCGTTCTGTAAATCGGTATCGCGATATAGCCATCGGTCCGGATAACCGCACAATCTATCTGGCAACGGATGTACAGGGCCGAACTACTGACGAAGCCGGGGCGAATACACAGGCTCTCGACACTCCAGGGGCCATTCTTGAGTTCAAATACGGCGGTAGTGCGACGGGTCCAAACTAAGGGAATCGCGTGGACGGGTCGAAGGTGAAGGATGTCGAACTCAATTTCGAAGATGCGTTCGACGCTTCCCCGCAAGCCAACGCAAAACGCCTCGTCGACATGAAAGCCGAAAGCACGCAACACAATCTAGGCGACATCCGGAGAGATATCAATTTGTCGGCGTTTGCGCTGAAAATCCTGCGCAGGAATGAGGTCTCGCGTTTCTCTTTTGAGAGGGTTGGCGACCGCAGGATCGGAGGAATCTCTACCTGGGCGATCCATTTTCGCGAACTAACGGGCCGATCATTCGTCGTGGGCGGAAGAGACGAGACGCTCTATTCGACCGGAACACTGTGGATCGAGCCGGAGACGGGACGAATTCTCCAGACCGAATTCATGGTTGAGAATCCCTATACGGAGTCGACCATCCGGGGCAGGACGGTTGTGACCTACGGTTCTGTTGAGAAAGTTCAGATCCTGGTTCCGGTCCTGATGGTCGAGCAGTATCAGAGCCAGTACAACACCGTCGATTGCCGGGCCGACTATTCCAACTTCCGGCGATTCGAAGTCGACGTCCAGTTCGAGATTCGTCCTCCGCAACAGTAAGCCAGTTCTTACCTGCCGCCGCAAATGAATCCGCCGATTTCTGGCCGCGTGTTGGGGCAGGGCGCCTCACTTTGAGGACCAGCCAGCGAGTAGTAGACCTTGAAGTCGTCGCCTGGCTTCGCGTTGAAGTTGTAGACGGCGATTGGATCGCGGGGATCCGGATCGTCACGGGCCATCCGGTAATTCATCGAGATTGCCGCAGGCGGATTAGCCGAGTCTACCGGCACGTCCAGTGGCTCGAAGACGGAGTCGCGCACCTCTGCGCGTTTGATTTCCTTGTCTGCCTGGGCGCCCGCCTGGCCGCTCGCCGAATAGGCTGTCGCAATCACAATGCCGACGTAGTTCTGGAAGTATCCCCCCTGGACGAGCGCCGAGCCGTCGCCACGGCCTGGCTCTCGAAATGCGGCTCCATGATAGAACGGGCTCGATACGCCGGTACGCATGCCCTGTACGTCCGCGTTCCGCACGACGATTGTCTTGGCAACGTAATTCGACAGCCAGATGCCGGCCGGGCTTTCGATCTGATTTGTGAGGATCGCTTTGTCGCCGCGGACAGTAATCCGATCGACGGTCAGCCGGTCCGCCGGCATCCCGGTCAGCCCATGGCGGGAAGCGTGCCAGACGCGCAGGTCCGCGATGGCGCCGTTCCAGCCCCAGGCCACACCAGCCTGCATCGCGCCGTACGCTTCATTGTTTGCGAATTCCAGCACGTCCGCGCCCGTAGTGTCGAGCGGTAGTGTCTCGGCGTTCTGACTGGTATCGGAGCCCTTGAATGCCGGAATACGCACGGAGTCCAGCGCTCCGGCTGCCAGTCCGAACCCGAACGCGTCGGCATTGGCGGCCACGTTGTTGCGAATATAGTTGTTGGGTCCGCGGAACCAGAAGCCGGCGCCTTCACCCCCGGGATCCGGTCCCGCGCCGCCGTAGCCGCTGCGCGGCGCAAAGTCGCCCGAGCCTCCGGAGCGCAAGGCAAAATTGTGATCGAATACGTTGAAGCTTTCGGTGCCGTCCTCGGTCACGATGCCGGCCCCGTGAGTGTTGTAAACGACGTTATCCCGGACCAGTCCGTAGTGACTGTTGTGAACCGTGATCCCCCACTTGGGAGCGCTATCCACCGAGTTGCCGACGAGCGTGAATTGATAGCCATTGGCTGGCGCGGCGTTCGGTCCGAAATCATGATGGAAGTGAATGGCGTAGCGGCCGATCTGGTTTGTACCGAACCGCACGAGCCGTCCGCTGGCATCGAACTCCGAGTTGACGAGCACTCCCATCTCGGTGCGCCCCATGTCCCGCACTTCGACATATCGCAGGTCGATGTCGGCGCGCGAGATGAAAATCATGTGGCCGCGCGTGCCCTCCGGATTCTCGGATCGGATTACGATATTGCGGCTCACATTGCCGACATGCGGCAGAAAATCGAGCCGGCCGGCCGCATTGCGAGCGCCTTTGTGTCCGTATCGCAGAGGGGTGACAAGCGCGACCTGATTCCCTGAAACCGATGCCACCAAAAGCTTCTCGTCTTGCGGCTGGTAATTCACGCCCCGCTCGTTGTCGCGCAGTTGCCGCGTGTCCGGAATGACGAGACGGTCGCCTGCCCGCCACCCGCTTACGGGCTGATCGAAGACGAGCATCGCGGCGCCTGCAAGCGGTTCATCGGCCAACCGGACAAACGTCGGCGTCTTCACCGAACCGTGCATGGTGACCTTGCCGAGGCTCTGGATGCCTGTGCCCATCTGGCCCGGATCGATAGCCCGATCGATCGCCTGATCCGCGATGATGATCTCCGCAATGACCTCTACCGGCACAGGGTTGGTTTCTGTGCCAATCTCGAGGTGTCCCTGCTCCAGAACCATCAGGTTCGCAACCTTCAGCCTGGTGTTCGCTTTCGTCTCGAAGCGGAGATGGCCGGCCACCTCGATGCATTCAAGTTTGGCGTCATTCACGACGTCGTAGGTCACGTCATGGCCAGCTGCAATTCGGACTTTGTCGCCTGCGGCAGGCAGCTTTCCCCCGGACCAGGTGCCCGGATCGGACCAGCGGCCGCCGGTGGCACTCGCAACACCGGGGTTCGCGCACAAATAAGGTATGCCTTGCGGCGCTCCGCTGACGGCTGAAGTATGGATGTGCGCATCTTGCGCGCCTGCCAACAGCGGCCCAAACGTCATGACGCTTGAGACTGCGATGAAATTCAGGAGGAAGCGAAAGAACCTGGAAATCATACAGGGTCTCCTTAGTGATTGTCGGTGATGGTAGAATGCGCGCCTGCAAATATACAACTCACCAGGAGGTCAGCGTGCATTCAATTTTGTTGCGGGTAGTTGTGGCCGGATTGGTGGTGGCATGCCTTGCCAGTATCGGCATAATGGCGCAGGGCAACCCTGAAGCCGCCAAGGTCCAGAACCCCGTGGCGGCCACGCCCGAGTCGATTGCGGCGGGCAAACCGATATACACGCGGTATTGCGCGGTTTGCCACGGCATTACTGCGGAAGGCGGCTCGGGCAGTGATATCAGTCCGCCGGCGCCCAATCTTATCGATGCCGTTTGGAAACGAGGATCAACCGACGGGGAGATCTTTGACGTAATCAAGAACGGCATCCAGCCGGATCTGAACATGGAACCCTTTGGGGACCGTATCAAGGATCCCGATCTCTGGAATGTCGTGAACTACGTGCGCTCGCTGGCAAAGAAGAACTGAAAATCGGGTCCGGCCGGTCATTTCCCATTTTCCTGTAG
>CAMAWS010000010.1 GCA_945861845.1 Candidatus Sulfopaludibacter sp. SbA3
AGGAGCACCACCGAGGCGATTGATGCCCTGAAGAACGTTCCCTCCATTGGTGCGGAACCCGATCGCTTGACCAGCCAGCTGCTCCGATTAACGGAAGAGCAGTACAAGGTCATAACGGATATCGAGCGCACGGGAAGAACGACCTTCGCTAACAATCAAAGGCTCAAGGATAACGCGAAGGAATACGGGAAACTCATGCGGGCTTTTTCCGATTGGGTCAAAACCGACGGGCGCCGACTCGGGATTGAGATGGGAAAGCGCTCATGACTTTGGCATAATCTGCTTCGCATCATGCTCAGCAACGAAGTCCTCATCAGGATCAGCAAGGAGGCCGGCGCTCCGGTTTCGCGTGTCGAGGCGGCAATCAAGCTCCTCGAGGAAGGCGGAACGGTTCCGTTCATCGCGCGCTACCGCAAGGAAGCCACCGGCAACCTCGATGAGGTCCAGATTCGCGACATCGAAGAAATGCGCGGATATTACGCCACCCTCGACGTTCGCCGCGCGCGCGTGCTGGCGGCAATTCAGAAGCAGGGAAAGCTCACTGACGAACTGCAGCAGAAGATCAACGCCTGCTACAGCAAGAGCGAACTCGAAGACCTGTACCTGTCTTACAGGACGAAAAAGAAGACCAAGGCGAGCCTGGCGATTGAGCGCGGACTGGACCCTCTAGCCAAATACATCCTGGCACAGGCCGGTGAAGAGCCAGCGGAGGCTTTCGCGCAGCAGTTTGTGAATACAGAGAAGGAAGTTCCCACAGCGGAGGAAGCTGTTGAAGGGGCGCTTCACATTCTTGCCGAAATGATTGCCGAGAACCCTGTCTACAGGAAGCAGCTTCGCGAGCGGATGCTTGCCGAGGGGCTGCTGCGCGCCAAGGTCGCGCCCGGCAAGGAATCCGAGAAGACAAAGTACGAGATGTACTACAGCTTTGAGGAGACCGTGCCCAAGATCCCCTCACATCGCATGTTGGCGATCCGTCGCGGCAAGCGCGAAAACATCCTGATTTATTCGATCGAACTGGATGCCGAAAAGACCATTGCGGCGATTCTCCCGGAAGTCATCAAAGATCCTCAGTCGCAATTTGCGCCACTCCTTGAACGGAGCGTCCGCGACGCTTACACAAGGCTTCTCGATCCATCGATCCAGATTGAAGTGCGGTCCATTTTGCGGGAGCGTTCCGAGTCCGAAGCGATCCGGGTGTTTGAAGATAATCTGCGGACACTCCTGCTCGCGCCACCAGCCGGGCAGCTGGGCGTGATTGGCATTGATCCTGGGCAGCGCACCGGATGCAAGCTTGCCGTCGTCGATCAGAGCGGGAAGTTCCTGGAGAACCAGACGATCTATCCAGCCGAGCCCAAGAAAGACCTCGAAGGGGCCGAAAAGATCCTCACCGAGTCGATTCAAAAGTTTAACGTGCGGGGCATAGCGATTGGGAACGGCACGGGCTCCCGTGAGACGGAGTCGTTTGTACGCGGGCTGATCGAAAAGCTGCAACTCGATATTTACGTGGTTGTCGTGAATGAATCGGGAGCGTCGGTTTATTCGGCATCGAAGCGGGCCCGCGAAGAGTTCCCGAATCTTGACGTCGCGGTACGGGGAGCGATTTCCATCGCGCGCCGGTTGCAGGACCCCCTGGCGGAACTGGTGAAGATCGATCCCAAGTCGATAGGCGTAGGGCAGTACCAG
Source organism: Candidatus Sulfopaludibacter sp. SbA3 (assembly GCA_945861845.1). Lineage (GTDB taxonomy): Bacteria > Acidobacteriota > Terriglobia > 20CM-2-55-15 > 20CM-2-55-15 > CAMBFR01. The sequence goes on from CAMAWS010000010.1 coordinate 1,684, forward strand.
CACGATGTGGATCAGAAGAACCTGAAGCAGAGCCTGGAAGCAGCGGTCGAATCCTGCGTGAATCGCGTGGGAGTGGACCTGAATAGCGCGTCAGTGGACCTGCTTCGATACGTTTCGGGAATCGGCGAGAAACTAGCGCAGGGAATTGTTGCCTACCGCGATCAGCACGGGTTGTTCCGGTCCCGCCAGCAGCTTCGGGAAATCGAAGGGTTCGGTGAAAAAAACTTCGAACAATCCGCAGGGTTTCTCCGTATCAAGGACGGAGAGAGCGCATTGGACCGGACGGCGATACACCCGGAATCCTATCCGATAGTCGAACGGATAGCGGGTTCGATTGGAGTGCCCGTCGGCGAGCTTATTGAAAACCCGGAGAAAGTGAATTCCATTGATTTCCATGCGTTCGAGAATGACGCCGGCAAGTACACGCTTGCGGATATTCGCGACGAGTTGCTGAAACCCGGTCGAGATCCGCGCGACAAGTTCGCTGTAGCCAGGTTCCGTGAAGACGTGAAGGAGATCACTGATCTCAAGGAAGGCATGGAACTCGAGGGCGCCGTCACGAATGTGACAAATTTCGGCGCATTCGTCGACCTGGGCGTACAACAGGACGGACTGGTTCACATTTCGGAGCTTTCACATAAATATATCCAGGATGCGCGGCAGGCTGTGAAGGTGGGCGACATCGTCAAAGTGAAAGTCATTGGCGTGGATACCACGATGAAGCGCATCAGCTTGTCGATTAAAGCTGCTATTCCGAAACCGAAGCCGCAACCACGGCGCAAGAAACCCGCAGAGCAGCCAAAGGTCCAGCAACCCCAGGATGCCGCCGCTTCGGCAGCGCCAGGCCGTGGCGTTCCGCAACAACAGGACAGGCGGGACCGGCAGGACCGCCAGGGCATCCGTTCCGAGGGCAGACCTGGCCGTCCTCCGCAACGTTCCCCACAGCAGGGGCGTGAGCGGCCGCCGAGGCCACAGCAATCGCCTCCCAGGGATCGTGACGCTCAGCCTCAAAGGGTCCCCCGGCCTGTCATTGAAACTACGCCTGCTCCGCCTGCGTCGCCTGTGTCGATGGAAGAGAAAATCCGCCTTTTGCAGGAGAAATTCGGACGCACCCGGTAAAGTGTTGCCATGAATTTCAAGGAAGCTATTTTTATTGCGCTTTCTTCATTGCGGGCAAACCGCCTGCGATCCGTGCTCACGCTTCTCGGCATCGTTATTGGAGTTACTGCGGTCATCGCAGTCGTGTCCGTCATCTCCGGTTTGAATGACTACGTTGCCCAGAGAATTTTCAACCTCGGGCCGGATGTCTTCACAATCAGCAGGCAGCCAGTCGTCATCACTTCGATAGAAGATTTCATAGATTCCCAGAAGCGTAAGAACCTGACGCTCGAGGACATGGAAGCTGTTCGCGAATTCTGCGTGGACTGTACCAGTGTCGGGTCGGTTGTCCGGGCGAACGGAAAAGTGAAATATGGCCGTGAGTTTCTGACGGGAACCGGGATCCAGGGCTATACGTCCGAAGTTGCTTCTATTCTCGGTTTGGAACTCGATTCGGGCCGGATCGTCACTGAATACGATGTGGAGCACGCGCGCAACGTTTGCATCATTGGCTATGACATTGTCGACAACCTTTTTCCGTTCGTGGATCCAGTTGGAAAGACGCTGCTGATCAATGACGAGCCGTTCCAGGTCATCGGCGTAGGGGTCAGACTCGGTTCCGCGTTTGGGCAGTCCCGCGACAATTGGGCCATCATCCCGATGACGCTTCACCAGAAGATGTTTGGATCGCGCCGGTCCATACAGATCTATGGCAAGGCCGCTGGCGAAACCCGCCTGGTTTCGGCTTCGGATCAGGCTCGGCTGGTCATGCGCGCACGGCATCATCTACCGTATAACAGCAAGGATGATTTTTCCCTCGGGACCAACGAGAACCTGATGGCAGTCTGGCGAAATATCAGCCGAACGTTTTTTGCAGTGACTACGGCTATTGCTGCCATTTCGCTGGTGGTCGGCGGAATTGTCGTCATGAACATCATGCTGGTTTCGGTGACCGAGCGCACAAAAGAGATTGGAATAAGGAAGGCGAGTGGAGCACGGGCACACGACATCCTCGTTCAGTTCCTCGTGGAGTCTGCAGCATTGTCTTTGGTGGGCGGCCTGATAGGAATCATGCTTGGCGGCGTAATCGCAATAGCAGTGTCGTCATTTACGCCTCTGCCGGCTTCCATTAAGTGGTGGGCTGTGTTGCTCGCTATCGTCGCGTCGACGGGCATCGGCCTGTTTTTCGGAATCTACCCTGCGAGGAAGGCTGCAAAGCTGGATCCAATAGTGGCACTTCGTTATGAGTGAACTGTTCATCGTCGCGCTGGACTCCCTTCGGAAGAACAAGCTGAGATCTCTTCTCACCCTATTGGGAATCGTGATCGGCGTGACGACGGTTATCGGCATGTCTTCGGTGATCAACGGACTCAATGCCAGCGTCGCCGGACAGTTCGAGAGCCTGGGATCGAACCTGATTTTTGTGTATCGCTTCAGTCCGACCCTTCGCGGACGTGTTCCCCCGGAAATGCTCAATAGAAAACAGATCACGCTGGAAGACGCCGAAGCGATTGGCGAGCTCCCGCTCATCCAGGCTGTTTCTCCCGTTTACAGATGGTTCCAGGCAACCCCGAATTCCACGTCGTTTTCCGTTCGATATCGCGACCGGACAGCCAAGAACACCATCATCGAAGGCGTAGCTCCCGATTACCAGCAGGTTTTCAACGTCCAGCTCGCCTCGGGAAGGTGGTTCAATGAGGCCGACGACAGGCACAGAGCCAACGTTGTGATACTGGGGAACGCCGTCATGGAGAGCCTTTTCTCGGCCAATGTCGATCCCATGGGGAAAGAGGTCGAGCTCGAAGGCACAGTGTTCCGCGTGATTGGCGTGATGCAGAAGCGGCAGAATGCGCTCACTCCAGGAACCAATCCCGAAGACAACATGGTGGAAATTCCGGTCGGCACTTTTCAGCGGCTGCATCCCGAGTTCAAGGATCTCCGGCTTGCGGTTAAGGCTGCTTCCCAGGAAGTAATGCCGGCCGCCATAAACCAGATTGAGAACCTGTTGCGGAGCCGCCGCGGTCGTCGGCCCGCGGAAGAAAGCGACTTCGCGATCTTCACGCTGGAATCCTTTGCAACGCTCTGGAATGACATCTCGGGCGGAATATTCACTGTAATGCTGGCGATTTCGTCCCTTGCCCTTCTGGTCGGCGGCGTTGGCGTGATGAATATCATGCTCGTCTCTGTAACCGAGCGGACCCGGGAAATAGGAATTCGCAAGGCTATCGGGGCCAGGCGCCGGGATATCCTCATCCAATTTCTTTTCGAGGCAATGACACTTACCGCAGTGGGTGGAGTTGTGGGAATCGCGGCAGGGGGAGCCATCACCTTTCTTATCCGAACCCTGGTCCCGTTCCTCCCGGCATCCATGTCCGTTTTCTGGACCGTAATGGGATTTGTGACGTCCGTCGGGACCGGCTTGATCTTTGGGATCTATCCCGCCTATCGGGCTGCCGTACTCAGCCCGATTGAAGCGCTCAGGTACGAATAAAGGGGCAAACAACTATGACTAAGGAAGAATATTTCGAGCTGGCGGTTAATGCGTTCGGCGACGACAAGCTGGACCTGTCGATTGAGAACTACCTGAAGGCCCTGGAATTGGATCCCAACTACCAGGATGCTCTCCATGGACTGGGCATGGCATTCTTTAACCATGGTCGAGTGGAAGAAGCTATTTCCACCGCAAAAAAGCTTATCGAACTCGATCCTGACGACGTACTCGCCCATACCAGCCTCTCCATGTTCTACCAGTCCCAGAACCGGATCGAAGATGCCGAAAAAGAGGGGAATGTCGCGCGCATTATGGGGTGGAAGCAGGAGCTTCGAAAGGATCAGAAGTAGCCAAGCCGCGGAAGCCAGGACGGAGCCGCCCGGAAGCCGCTGTAAACGTTGACTTTGATGTTCCCCGGATGCGAGACTACCCTATCCGTAAAACCCTCTCGGGTCAATGCTCCCACACCATAATGGAGTGCCATGGATGGTGACCGATGAGATTTAGTGGGGTCCATGTCAGCTGTCATCAGCGAAACTGAACTTCTCGTCCAGTTTCTTAAGAATGTAAAACTGTTTGCCGAACTAAGCCCTGATAGTTTGGCAAAACTGGGTACATGTCTGAAGACTGCAGAGTTTCCTCCCAATGAGGTGCTCGTTCGCGAGGGTGCGCCGGGCGTCTCGATGTACATCATCAAGTCCGGACTGGTGGAAGTACGTAAGAAGGATCCCGCAACCGGCATCGATTTCCTGGTAGCGCAACTAACAGAAGGCGCGGCTGTTGGCGAAATGTCGCTGCTCACGGGAAAACCCCGGTCAGCCACCGTTACAACGGTCCAGCCGACAGTTGTTTTCACCCTTACCCGCGCCGACTTCAGAAATCTCCTGACCCAGCATCCCGAAATTTCCCTCGGCCTTGCCCGAATTCTTGCTGAAAGACTCGAGGATGCGACCAAGCAGGTCGGCATCGAGTACATCAACCTCTTCAAGGGGAATTTCGACCCAAGAGTCGTTGGCCTCCTTCCGCAAGCGCTGGTGAGTCTTCACAAGGTCGTTCCCATTGCCTACGTCAACAACTCCGTCACTCTTGCAATGGTGAATCCCTCCAACCTCGTCGCGTTCGACGACGTCCGCCGGTACATCAAAGGAGTCATCATCGAACCGGTCGTCTGCACGGACGAGGACTTCCGGAAGTTCATGGACACGGTGTACCCGCACCTCATGGGAATCAAGGAAGAACCAGCGGGATCGTCACTGAAAAGAGACGACAAAAGGGACGAGCGCCGGCGCGAAGAGAAGAGAAGGGCTGCCGCGGACACTCCGATGCAGAGTCTTGAGGATCTGCAAAACGAGATCCTGGGTGGCCTGGAAGTTCAGTCGGAAGAGGAAGAAAAACCGACTAACACGATGGAGCTCGCCACGGCGTCAGAGGATGCCCCGGTCGTGCGGCTGGCGAATAACATACTTGCTCTGGCCATCAACAAGGGTGCGAGCGATATTCACATCGAGCCGCAGGAAAAGGGAGTCGTGCTGAGACTGCGCATTGATGGCGTGCTTCACGTCGAAAACATCCTCTCGAAAAAGATACAGCTTCCTCTCGCATCGCGTTTGAAAATCCTGGCCAGGCTGGATATTTCCGAACGCCGAATGCCCCAGGACGGGCGTATCTCGATCAAGATAGACGAGCGCGCAATCGATTTCCGCGTCTCCACGGTACCGGCTAAGTTTGGAGAGAAGATCGTCATGCGCATCCTCGACAAGAGCGGCGCATTGTTGCCTCTCGACAAGATCATCGTCCATGGGCCCACTGTCGAAAAGCTGCGCTGGATGATCAACCAGCCTTACGGAATTATCTATGTGACGGGTCCCACGGGTTCAGGAAAGACAACCACTCTTTACAGTTCACTCCAGGAAATCAACTCGCCCGAGATCAACATCTCCACTGCCGAGGATCCCATCGAATACGACCTGGCCGGCCTCTGCCAGGTGCAGACCCACAAGGACATCGGCCTCGATTTCGCGCGCATCCTTCGAGCATTCCTCCGCCAGGATCCCGACGTGATCCTCGTGGGAGAAACCCGCGACCAGGAAACGGCGAAAATTTCCGTGGAGGCCGCGCTCACCGGTCACCTTGTGTTTACGACACTGCACACCAACGACGCGCCGGGATCCTTCAGCCGTCTGGAAGAAATGGGTATCGAGCCATTTCTCATGGCGAACTCCACTATCGGAATAATCGCGCAACGCCTTGCACGGAAGCTTTGCCAGAACTGCAAGGTGCCGACCGAAGTCGACGAGACTACTCTTGGTTATTTCGGATATACCAGAGAAACCGCCCCAACTTTCTATACGGGCGAAGGCTGCGAGAAATGCAACCGCACAGGCAAGAAAGGCCGCGTCGGTATCTACGAACTTCTCTTGATGAACGACGAACTGAAACGTGCCGTCGCCGGCGGCGCCAAGTCGGACGTCATTCGTGACCTCGCTGTGAAGAATGGCATGAAAACACTGAAGGACTACGCCATGATTCTGATGGCCGAAGGACTCACGTCTGTTGATGAAGTTCTGACCAACCTCGTCGTTGGCGGCTGACCTGCATCAGTCTCCGGCCGTTGCCAAAGCTTCCTTGCAGAATTGCTCGTACTGAGCGACATCGTCCTTGCTGCCGATGATCAGCGGCACCTTTTGATGAAGTGACTGCGGTTGCAGGTCGAGAATGCGCTCCGTGCCGGTACTTGCAGCGCCCCCGGCTTGTTCCACCACCATGGCCAGCGGAGAAGCTTCGTAGAGGAGCCGCAATTTCCCCTTGGGACCGGGATACAGGAAGATTCCTCCCTTGAGGAGGTTCCGATGGAAGTCCGATACGAGCGAACCGATGTAGCGAAGCGAATAGGGCCTGCCCTGTTCTTTCTCGTCCTGCTTCAGGTAATCGATATACCGGCGCGTGGGTGCATCCCATTTCTGCTGGTTGCCCTCATTGATGCTGTAGATCTTTCCGCGGGCGGGAGTGCGGATGTTCTCGTGAGACAACAGGAATTCGCCGAGGCTGGGATCCAGCGTGAATCCGTGCACGCCGTCACCTGTCGTATAGACCATCATCGTGCTGGAGCCGTATATGAAATATCCGGCGGCTACCTGTCGGGAGCCCGGTTGAAGGCAATCTTCGAGCGAGCCGTCTCCCGCTCCCACGGACACTTTTCGGTGAATCGAGAAGATCGTGCCAATGCTGGCATTCACGTCGATGTTCGATGAGCCATCGAGCGGGTCAAACATCAGCACGTACTTGCCCCTCTTGCTGCCGGCCGGCATGGGAATGATGTCCTCGGATTCCTCGGACGCCATGATGCAAGTCTGTCCGCTGTAACCGATCGCGCGGCAGATCGTCTGCTGGGCGTATTCGTCGAGCTTCGTGACGGTTTCGCCATGGGTGTTGATGTTGTCGGTTTCGCCGAGGATGTTTGCCAGTCCCGCCTTGTTGACTTCGCGCGAAATGATTTTCGCGGAAAGAACCAAACTGGTTAGCAGCGCCGTGAAGTCCCCGGTGGCGCCGGGGAATAGACGTTCTTGATCGTGTATATGCTGCTGAATTGTCCTGATCTTGCTCATGCCGCCCTCTCTAATTCATCAAAAGAAAGTTATGACGCCGGCTCGTCCTGATTAAAGCACTACCGGCAAATTGACGGTAGATATGATGCGCTATTTTTCCCCAAGAATCTTTCGCTTCAACTCCGCAATTTCCCTGAGCAGCCGGGGCAGGCGGGCGAGCGCGGCCTGCTGTTCCAATACCTCTTTTACCGGGCGTACGGGAGTGCCCCAGAGTACAACTCCGCCCCGGACGCGCTTGTCGTTAAGCACGCCGCCCTGACCGCCGATGATCGTGTTGTTGTCGAGCCGGGCATGCTCGCCGATCCCAACCTGACCGCCGATGACTGCATTTGCGCCAATGGTTGAACTGCCGGATATTCCGGTCTGTGAGGCGATCACGGTGTGCTCGCCGATTTCGACGTTGTGAGCCACCTGGACTAGATTGTCGATCTTCGCTCCGCGCCGGATGATTGTGGTCTCCAGGGACCCGCGGTCAATACAGGTGTTGGCTCCAATTTCGACGTCATCTTCAATGATGACTCCACCAATCTGTGGAAACTTCACATAGTGGTCGCCGTCCCTTACGAATCCAAAACCGTCGGCGCCGATGACCGCTCCCGAATGAATGATGACGCCGTTACCGACCTCCACTCCCGCATAAAGCACCACTCGCGGATACAGGACCGAGCGCGAACCGATTCTGGTGTTTTGGCCGATGTAACAACCGGCTTCGACAACCGTGGAATCGCCGACCTGCGCTCCAGCCTCGATTACCGCGCCAGCGCCAATTTTCACGTTGTTACCAATCGATGCATCGGGCGCAACAACGGCGCTCGGGTGTATTCCCGCCTGATCGACATCCGCGGCAAGCAGCCACGCGGCGGCGCGGGCGAATGCCACCTTTGGATTCTTCACGACAACAACGGTCTTTCCCGGGAACTCGCCGGACCGCACGAAAACGCAACCTGCGGCGCACGTCTTCACCTGGTCGTGAAACTTTTCCTCCGCATAACTAAGATCCCCGGCGCCTGCATTCTTCAGGCTGGCGACAGACGTCAGCGTGATCGTGCCGTCGCCTCGAAGTTCCCCCGCGGCATAATCGGCAATTTCCCGTGCTGTGCGCTTCATGGTTTTCTCCGAAGGTACTCGGCGACGGCCCGCGCTGTCTGCTGTCCCTGCTCGATGCAATCGGCGACGCCCGCGCCCACAAGGTAGTTTCCTGTGAGAAACAGTCCCGGCTTTCCCTTCAATTCCTCGCGAACGGCGCCCACGAACCGCTCGTGTCCGATCTTGTATTGCGCCAGGGCGCGCTCGTGGCGAATAAGCAGGACAGGTTGCGGAAAGCTGGAAAGCCGGAGTATTTGCTTGAGCTCCCGCCCGACAGTATCCCATATACGATCGTCAGGCCAGCCCATGACTTCGGGCTCAAACGCTCCGCCCATAAACGAACTCAGAAGCTGCATGCCCCGGGGCGCGCGATCGGGAAAAAGCGCAGATGTAAATATGGATCCAAGAGTGTGCATGCTTTCACTTCTCGGAACGAGAAAGCCAAAGCCGCGCAATGGCTGCGGAAAACCTTCATCAGGAACGGCCGCCGCCGCTACGATCATGGGCGCATACTCGACGCTCCTGAGGAGACGGGCCAGGGCCGGCTGGTCGCGTTCCAGGAACGCAGCCGCCTGATGCGCGGGCGTCGCGACCACAACTGCCCTGGCGTCCGAGAGCCGGACTTCCTGGACGCCCAGGCGAATATCTACGTCCTCGGCAATTCTGTTCGCGAGTGTTTCAAAACCGTCCTTGAATGTCGCGCTGCCGGTTTTTCGCGCCTTTCCGCGCTGCCGGGATTGCAGCATGCCGAGAATAACGCTGCCGTATTTGCGTTCGAGATCCACCATGCGGGGAAATGCCGCGGCCGCACTGAGGGTTCTTGTATCGCCAGCATATATTCCCATCACTGCCGTTGATACCAGGTCCGCGGCCTCGCGCCCCATTCGGCGCCTGAAAAATTCAAAGACGGATTCATCGGCGTGTGACTGCGAGCGGATGGCAGGCTCAGCAAGTATTCGCAGCAAACCGGGCAGGCTCATCGCTCCGAATGGCACCTTCCGAAGGCGGCCGCCGGCATAAACAAATCGAGCGCCGGCTGGTTTCACAAGTTGCGGCGACAGGTGGAGCTCTTCGATGAATTCCAGAGTCTCTGGTTTGGGTAACAGCGTTGTCGGCCCGCCTTCGATGACGTAACCGCCGATGCGGTGCGTTCGCATGACACCGCCAGCCCGGTCGCCGCTTTCAACCAATGTCGCGTCAACGCCAAGCTTCCGTAGCGTCCAGGCACACGACAACCCGCTTATTCCCGCTCCAATGATGAGTGCGTCGGACATGAGGCCCTACAGCGTGCTCTCAACTGTTTCCGCCTGCGCCTTCATGTCAGTGGCGGAAGGTCTTGGCGAAATCAATGAACGCGCATGCGTTTTCAACAGGGGTAGGCGGAAGAATGCCGTGACCCAGGTTCAGGATGTGTCCAAGAGGTCCCGCCTGCTGCAGAATCTCGGCAGCCTTTGCAAGCATGCGTTCCCTGGCGCCCAACAACAGGCAGGGATCCAGATTGCCCTGCAACGCGACGCGATCGCCGGTGCGGCGGCGCGCTTCCGCAATGGAAATACGCCAGTCCACGCTCAATACATCGGCGCCGGATGCGCACATGGATTCCAGGATATTCGAACAACCGTTGATGTAGAGAATGCGGGGCACGCGCCGGCCGATATTGTCGAATATCTTCTGTGTGTAAGGCAGCGCGAATTCCTCATAGTCCTGGCGATTCAATTCGCCGGCCCATGTGTCGAACAGTTGAACGACCTGGGCGCCCGATTCGATCTGGTAAAGCAGGTAGGCGGAAACTGTCGAAGCAAGCTTATCGAGCAGGGAGTGGAGTAACTTCGGGTCTCGAAACGCCATACCCTTGATCTCCGCGAAGCTCTTGGATCCGCCGCCCTCGATCATGTAGGAAGCAAGCGTCCACGGCGCGCCGGCGAAACCGATAAGCGGCACTTTGCCATCAAGCTCCTGTCGCAGGCGTTTCAGTATCGACCCGACGAAAGGAGTCTCCAGGGCGGGATCTGGAGTTCGCAGTTTGTCGACGTGGCGCTGCGAACGAATCGGGTCATCAATCTCGGGTCCTTTATCGGTAAGCGTGACCGAGACGCCCATAGCCTCCACCGGAATGAGGATGTCGGAAAAAAAGATTACCGCGTCGACACCGACAATGCGGTACGGCTGCAACGACACTTCCGCCGCGAGGTCCGTGTTCTTGCACAGGTCAAGAAACGCTATCTTCTGGCGAATGTCGCGATATTCTTTAAGGTAACGGCCTGCCTGGCGCATCATCCAGACCGGTGTACGGTCTACAGGTTCGCGCCGGCAAGCTCGGAGAAGCCTGTCATTCATGGTTTAAGAGAGCCCAAGCAAAGTATGATACACGAACATCCCGCGGTCTCGATCGTTGTTCCTGCCTTTAATGAGGCCGCCAGAATCGGTGTTTCCGTCGAGAAAATCCAAAAATTTGCGCAGCAAACCCATATTCGGACGGAGGTCATCATTGTCGACGACGGATCCACGGACCACACTGAGCAAGTGATTCAGCAGGTTCAACTGCCGGGCCTGCGAATTCTCCGTAACTCCGAAAACCACGGCAAGGGCCATGCTGTGCGTCAGGGTGTAATTGCTGCCCGGGGTGATTATGTTCTTTTCACCGATGCCGATCTGTCGGCGCCAATTGAAGAACTTGAAAAACTCTTCGACGTCGCAATGCGCGAAGGCGCCGACGTGGTGATCGGCTCCCGCGCCATCGATCGAAGCTTCATTCAGCAACATCAATCACAATTCAGGGAACTCGGCGGGATCCTGTTTAATCGGATGGTCCGGCTGCTGCTCGGCCTGCAGATTCACGATACTCAATGCGGGTTCAAACTCTTTCATCGCGAGAAGTCGCTCCCGGCTTTTGAAAAACTGACCGTCTTCGGTTTCGGGTTCGATCCGGAACTGCTCTTCGTATGCAAGCGTCATGGCTTGAGTATTCGCGAAATACCGGTTCGATGGAGCCATTCAGAAGGATCCAAGGTCAATTTTCTGCGCGACGGAGTCCGTATGTTTACCGACCTTCTGCGGATACGCTGGAACTCGTTACTGGGAAGATATTAGTGTGGCGTCCAGCAAGTTGATGGGTCCGCATACCCCATGAACATTCTCAAGGCATTGAAACGACGGGATAATTGAAGCCGAACCGCCGCTGGCTTCCTCCGTGCACTCACAAGCGCTGGAGGTTGAAATGCTGCGTTCCCTTCTGTTCCCGCTGGCCGCAATGATGATGTTTGTGAGCCTTCCCGCCGAGGCCGGACCTTTCAGAGTCTTCGGTCCCTGGCACCATCCCCAGGGTGAAACTCGCGAAAGGGTTTCCGAGACTTTCGTCGCAACACGCGCCGCAGCAACGTACGCCGTCCGCCTGTTCAGCGCCGGCGACTCGGGACAATTCCAGGCATTGTCGAACGTAACAGTTACTCTCAACGGCGAAGAGATCTTTGGTCCCCGGGATTTTGTGAAGGTGTCGCTACTTGAAAAGGCGGTGAAGCTCCGAAGGGATAACGTTATCACTATCGAGTCCCGCGGCGACAAAGTGGGCTTGACCATCCTGATTGTCGGTATCGACGAGGGGCATCAGGCCGTAAACGCAGGCCTGGTTTCCGTTCCTGACAATCAGACGGTGAGCGCCACGGCCAAAGACAAAGCAGGACTCGTTCGGATTAAATCAACCGCTCAAGCTCGCAGTTTTACGCCGCAGCGTTTCGCAGCGGCACGCAATGGGTGGCCGCGTGAGGCCAACGGGAGTTTGCGGCGAATCGCCGCTTCCAGGTAAGCAGCATCATAGACAGAAAGCCCGTATTTCTCTGCGAGCTCTGATGTCTTTCGGAAAGCCGCGCAGCCCGTTTCGTCGTCCACGATGAAGTTCAGGTTCGACAGTCTCGTTAATGTTGCCTTTCGCTCCGTGGCTGTGATGAGTTTGCGCCGCCGCGTGGCCAGCAGGCTATTGGCAACCTCTAAGAAGCAGAGTGATGGCACGACCACGACTGGCCCGGCTTCAATTTCCATCAGCAGTTGGTCGGTTTCGGCGAAAGCCTGGCCCGGATAGACCCATGAGAACACCACGGAAGCATCCACCATGAACGCTTCGCTCAACGCCGCCCTTCCTGGATCAAAGATCTGATCTGAGCGGCAGTCATCTTCTGCTTTCCGCCTAGACGGGCCTCGATGCGGCGGCGCAATTCGCGCAAGCCGTTCACGGCGGCACGGATTTCTTCTAGATTGCCCCGCCCTTCGGGGACGATGCGCGCCACTGGTTTGTCGTGCCGAGTTATGATGATTTCTTCGCCGCGCGCCACGCGTTCCAGTAGCTTTCCGAACCGGGTCTTCGCCTCAAATGCAGTCACGCTCGCCATGAATACCTCTCTTCAAGTTAACCAGTCCCTTGCTAGTTTAATACATGGGTTTGCGATGCCGGTCTTTGCAGAGTGTTCCGGTTGTGGGTGAGCCTTAACGGATAGTTCTTCGCTTGCAGAGTCAGCTCTTGACGACTACGCGAAGGAAACGGCGCTTTCCCACTTTGAAGAGATATTCGGCCGGTTTGGACATGTCGACCTCGGACTTCACGTTCGTTATCCGTTCATCATTCATGTGAACCGCTCCGGATTCGATCAAACGCTGAGCTTCGGCAACAGATGGCGCGAGATTGACCGCGGCGAGCAACTTCGCAAGCCGCATCGGCGGGCCGACCTGCAACTCTCTTGTCTCGATGTCCTCTGGTATTTCCCGCTTGCTGAAGACCCGCTCGAATTCAAGGCGGGCCGCGGCGGCGGCGTCCGGGCCGTGGTAGTTGGCGATGATGCGAACGGCCAGGTCCTTTTTGGCCTCCATGGGATGGCGGGCGCCGGAGGCAACGTCCGCGCGCAAGGTTGCGAGCGCGCTCATCGAAAGATCGGTTACGAGTTCGTAGTAGCGGAACATCATGACATCCGAAATCGACATGACTTTTCCGAACTGATCGCTGGGAGCATCATTGATGCCGATGTAATTTCCGAGCGACTTGCTCATTTTCTGTACGCCGTCGGTTCCTTCCAGCAGCGGCATCGTTATCACGATCTGCGACTCCTGTCCGTACTCGCGTTGAAGATCACGGCCAACGAGTAAATTGAATTTCTGATCCGTGCCGCCCAACTCCACGTCCGCCTCGAGCGCGACCGAGTCGTATCCCTGGACCAGCGGATACATCAGTTCGTGCATCGCGATCGGCTGCTGGTTCTTGAGCCTATTCGAAAAATCTTCCCGCTCCAGGATGCGAGCCACGGTGTAGCGGGCGCCCAGCCGAATGAAACCTTCGGCTCCCAGCACAGACATCCACCGGCTGTTGAAATCGATGACTGTCTTTTGAGGATCAAGAATCTTGAAGATCTGCTGCTTATAGGTTTCAGCGTTCTCAAGAACTTCTTCTTTGGTCAGTTGCTTTCGCGTGGCGGAGCGCCCGGAAGGATCGCCTATCAGGCCCGTGAAGTCGCCAATCAGGAAGATCGCCGTATGCCCCAGGTCCTGAAAGTGCTTCATCTTGCGGATAAGCACGGTGTGTCCGAGATGGATGTCCGGAGCAGTAGGATCGAATCCGGCTTTCACCCGCAGCGGTTTGCCGGTTTTCTGAGCCCGCTTGAGCTTTTCGACAAGTTCTTCCTCGCGGATGATTTCGACTGTTCCGCGCCGGAGGTATTCGAGCTGCTCGGTTACCGGAAGTGTCCTGAAGTCACTCATGAATGAGAACGCGTCTGCCCTCAATTTCGCATCGACCGGCCAATACCAGCTCAATGGCCTCAGAATAAATGCGATGTTCCTCTTTTAGAATGCGCGCTGAGAGCGAATCGGCCGTGTCGCTTACCATGACCGGCACTGCAGCCTGCGCGACAATCGGGCCGCCGTCGAGCGACTGATCCACAAAGTGCACCGTGCAGCCGCTGAACCTCACGCCGTGATCAAGCGCCTGCTTCTGCGCGTCCATTCCGTGAAAGGCCGGCAGCAGCGACGGATGAATGTTCAGGATACCGTAGGGAAAAGATTCAATAAAGGTTGCGCCCAGAATCCGCATGAATCCGGCAAGCACGACAAGCGACACATCGTGCTGCTTCAGTACCCCGACAACTTCCGCTTCGAACTCGTCCCTCGCTTTTCCGCGCGAAGGGATGAACGCGGTTGTCAGTCCGCTCGCGCGGGCTCTTTCGAGTCCCGGAGCGGTTTCGATATTACTGATCACAATCGCGATTTGGGCCTGGAGGCTGCCCGACGCAATCCGGTCCGCGATGGCTTCGAAGTTGGAGCCGCGGCCGGACAGGAGAATTCCGAGCCGTCTATTGGCCGGCCTCACTCTCATGGGCGATATGTAACGCGGGGTTCTCCGGGGATTATGCGTCCGATTTGATAGTGCGGAGTCTTGAGTGTGGCCTTCAGCGCTTCAGCGTTTTCCGGCCGGACCACAATGACCATTCCGATTCCCATGTTGGTGGCGCGGAGCATTTCGTCGCGGTCGATATTTCCGATCTTCGCCATCGCGCTGCACAACGGGAGGTCTGGCCACGAACCCAGTTGGACTTCGGCCTCGCAGTTGACGGGCAATATGCGGTTGAGGTTCTCGGTGATGCCACCTCCCGTAATGTGCGCCAGTCCTTCGACAAGATTCCTGCCGAGCGCCTCCCG
>CAMAWS010000011.1 GCA_945861845.1 Candidatus Sulfopaludibacter sp. SbA3
CGGCTTCACGCTTGCCGACTTTCGCGCCTGCGCCAGGAGCGCCCTGATGAAACGCGGCCGCGCCGAGTCCATCGTTGAGGAAATTCGCGCCGCCGTAGCGAAATGGCCGGACTACGCGGCGCAGGCGCAGGTCACGAGCGCACGGCGCAAGGAAATCCAGCACAACCATCGGTTGAATATCGGCTGAATATCGGCTGAACCTGCCACGCGCGTGAAAATCGGGATTTACTTGAACTTTGCACGGGGCTGAAACCCCGCGCCCACAGGTAGAACGAAGCCGGCCGGCACCGTTGCGATTATAGTTTGTATACAATAAAACGGCTATAATACGAACTATTTGACATCTAATATGATTATGATCACATTAAATGTGCGATAGATCGTTTTATATACGAATTAATAGACATGAAGCATAACCAATTAAAAACCGTAGGGGCTCAAATGGCCCGGTTGCTGATGACGCTCCATGATCGGTCGCAGTCCACCTTTACATTAAGAGACGTTGAGCAGATTACCGGTTTGAAACCGGCGCCGGCCAGTGACCTTATTTATAGGGCATGCCGCCGGGGTCTCATTTCTCGCTTGAAACGAGGTCTCTTTATCATCGTTCCATCGGACTTGGGTAGCGCAACAGAGTACGCTGGAAATCCGTACTTGATCGCGCACCGCCTTGCGGGTGAGGCGCCCTGTTTTATCTCGCACGCATCGGCGATGGAAATCCATCGGATGGTGACGCAGCCTCAATTCGTCGTCTTCGCATCGAGTACAAAACGTATCCGCCGCCACATCATTCAACAAACCGAATTTCATTTTGTTCTCATCAAACCACAAAATGTTTTTGGCGCCACGAAGCATTGGGTCACAAAACAGGAATCAGTGAATGTAAGCGACCTGGAAAGAACTGTCATTGATGGTTTGCATCATCCTGATTACTGCGGCGGCCTTACGGAGGTTGCCAAGGGGCTTTGGATGCGGCGAAGAGACATGAACCCGTCCACCTTGGTCGACTACGCGCTGCGCTTGAACGTAGGCGCAGTCATGCGCAGGCTCGGTTATCTCCTGGAGTTGTACGCGATTGGTTCGGAGAACGAGTGGAACAGGTTGCAAAAATCTCTAACCGCAACCTACGTTGCCCTCGATCCACTCTTGCCTAAAGAGGGCAAGCACATCAAACGATGGCGCCTGCAGCTCAATGTTTCGTCTGAGGAACTCGAAGGCGTGAGCACTACATTTCCCGGATTACCGTTTTTCTGAAGATCTCGATTCTCGAAGGCATCTATGCAGCGGTAGCACAGGATTCCGGGATCACATTCGCGTTTGATCGGGAAGACCGCGACAGCCATGTGAATAGCCATACGTTCTACCTCAAATACGCTGGACCGCTACCGGCCGGGAATGACGTCAAAGTGGACATTACGATTCGTGAACACCTTGCGTTTCGACTGGAGGAACGGCCGATTCTTCGCGGTTATGATGAATTCACAGACGTGCCCGAAGAACGAATGGTGCGAGTGTACTCGCTCCGGGAGATCGCAACCGAGAAGATCCTTGCGCTTGCGGATCGCGCGCGCAACGAGCCGAGAGACCTGTATGACCTCTGGTTCCTGATCACCGAGTCCGGAATCCAGGCTGGCGACCTAGAACAGGCCATTCAGGAGAAACTCGCTTTTCGCGGAAAACCATCTCAGGGTCTTCAGGAATCGATTCTCCAGAAGGAAGCACGCCTGAAGGCCCTTTGGTCACGTCGCCTGGGATATCAAATGATCGAGCTCCCGGAGTTCGACGAGATATTCCGAGCAGTTCGCCGTGCACTTCGTCAGGCGAAGCTGCCCTAAAACGTAGCGCTTACTGGAAGGTGACGCGCTCGACGCTCGGCGGATCCTGGTCTGCGAAATGCGGGTGCACGACGTAGATGTCGTCGCCCACTGCAGCTGCGGTCGTGCCTTGGGTCGCGAACTTTGCCACAGCGGCAATCTGGGCAGTCGCCCAGTCGTCGTTGCTCGTCAACGCGACGACGCGGTTGTCAGAGTTGCTGACAATGGCCAGGCGGCCGTTCGACATCCAGACCATGCCGTCCTGCCCCGGTACCGGTTCAGGCAGTTTCACCTCGGTGAGACCCGCTGGATTGCTAATCGGCACTTTGTAGAGCGTCGCCCCACCGGTCACCAGCAGATAACCGGATGGGTGATACACGATCCCGTTCAATGCCAGGTCTTTCGCCGGCGCGAACCGATGCAGCACCGACGCCTTGTAGTCGGGATCGACGCGGTACACGACGTTCGTCCTCGAGTCGGTCACATAGGCCGTCCCATCGCTCCCCACGGCGACGTCGTTGGCGAAGTGCGTGGCATCCTTCGGGGCATTGGCATCGGCCGCGGCCAGATCGACCATCGCCAGCCTCGCCCCGGTCGAAAGGTTGTAGACGCCAAGCTTGGCCTGCCCGGCGCCCTTGCCTTGGAAGATCGTAAAATCGGAATTGGCCACCAGCAGGCGATCCCGGTCCTTGTCAACCTCGATCCCGATCGAAGATTTCAGATCGGGATCGGTCACTGCGGCCGTCACGCTGCCGTCGTTCTTGATCTCGAAGATCGTGCCTTCGGAAAGCGAGCCCGTGAGGAGCCGGCCGCTCTTCGTGTCGTACTCGATGCCTTCAGGAATGAAGCCCGCTCGTGCTGCAACGATGGTTGCCGCTATATTCGGGGCAGGCGCCGGGGCGGGTGCAGCTGTGGATTCGGGCGCCGGTGCGACCTGCTCGGATCCGCCACCACATGAGGTAAACAGCAGGGAGGCTACAGCAAACAGTAAGAATTGGTTACGCATCGTCCGAATATACACCACGCCGTCAAACGGACCGGTATCGGTGATGTACCACTCTGACGTTTCCTTGAAGACTGTAGTACCTTTTTCGATGGAGAGAATTGCAGGGAATGAAACGTCTACGTGAGCGCAACGAGTGGAAGTTCTTCGCGGTCCTGCCAAAGTCGGACCGCACTCTCGGCGCCGTCTGCTGGTCATCCTGCGAGGTCTGCTGCCGGCGGTGTTCGCGGCATAGCGGTCGAACGCTCACGTGTCGTGGTTGGCACGACCTCGAACGGACCCGCCGGCGAGAGTTCGACGGCGTACCGTGGCACAAAGCTCTGATTAGTGACGCGGACTCCTGAGATACGGTCAACGCGGTAACTTCGGGATTCGTCCGTCTCAAATTTGACGGCTTTAAGGACGACATTGCCATCGAGGGTGCGCCGCAGCGAATACGCTTCGATGCGTCTCGTTGAACCCTGGTAGTCCAGATCGACGCAGAGGCGGTTTGAAGCCGCGAACCGAATAACCTCAAGGTGTGACTGAACCGCTGCTGGAACAACCAGGCGAAGGGAGCGCGTCCTGATGATCTCCTCTCCCTCAACCCTTGCGTACGTGACGGGAACCGGCGGCGCGGCTCCTCCTTGAAGCCACGCGAAAAATGCGGGGAGTTCGCTCCAAAATGTTTCGACCGGGGGAAGGGCGGGCAACTGATGCGCAAGCATCGTGCTCCATCCGCCTTCAAGAGCGGGCTTGTGGAGCTCGATATCGGTCAGATCAGGTACACGAATGCCTTTAAACTCACACTTCTGCCGAAGCACGTCGAGCAGCACAGCGGCACCCGGGCGGGCATCGGCATTTCGAAATAGGTTCACGACATCGTAGAGATCGCGTGGCCGTGCACGTTCGGCGAGGGCTCTCACCTTCTCGGCGAATGCTTCTTCATACGCATAGGAATTTACTTTGATGAAGTCTTCCTGGGCATCGCTGTAAGGATGAAAGACTGGCGAGGAGACCGGCGGCAGGACAACCCGTTCATCGGCCGTCAGGTCCAGCTTGATGCGCGGGATGCTCTTGCCACGCGGCGAAACCGGCCCTTGATAACCGATCTTTCCCTGACACGACTTTCTGCCTCGCGGGTTGTCGTAGATTTCGAATTCCTGAACATCCGGCGGGAATTCGATGCCCGTCTCTTCGTAGATGCGTTCCCCGATTTCCGCGAACACTCGTTTGAGAAACGCCGCATCCGAATGTGCAGGGTCCGTCAGGGTGAAGTCGAGGTCTTCCGAAAAACGATACGTTTCAAAGAAACATTTTTTCAGGCACGTACCGCCCTTGAAAATCCAGGTCGTTGAAAGAGCTTCGTGATTGCCGATGCCCCAGAGCAACCAGCCGAGAACGTAGTCCTTTTCGATCACGTGGGGATTCAGGCCGAATGTCGTGGCCGCATCGAGGATCTCGCGCTTATCAATCATGCCGCCGCCATGCCGCCGCGCCTGCTTCCCACGTTTGTGGGACCCAGAGGCGCCATTTGGTAATCAGGCGTGGGCAGTCAAGGGCGGGATCCAGTTTCGAATAGCCCTTGGTGAGACGGGAATAACAACTCTGTGCCAGCTGCGAAGCGCTGGAGTGCTGCTCTGCCAGGAACCCGAGACGCTTGAACACCGCGCCATTCTTGATGCGTTCGGCGTACTCGATCAGCTTGCCGTCATCGCGATCCGGGCGTTTAAAGTAAGCATTCAGGCAATCCGCCGAATGTTGAATTCCCCCGCCAAGCCATGGATCGTCAAGTATGTCCACGATGGTTCGATGAACGTCGGAAATCAGAACCTTTGAACGGCCGCGCCAAATCGATTTGGTTCCAAATATCTTTGCCTCCGGGAGATGGCGAAGAGCGAATTCCGCGCCATGCCGAGTTTGCCGTTTTTCACGGACAGGCTGTGCAGTCGTCACAAGAATGTCGCGGAACATCTGTTCTGTGAGGTCCCAGTGTTGGGCCGCCGTCCAACCTCCAATGTATGCGGGGGAGTAGAGAGCCGGCACGAGCACCCAGGGGTCGGTCAGGACGTGTTCGCTTTCGAGAGAATCCAGCGACGCCGGTACGTACGCACCGGGGCCGACACGCCGCAGCCAGCCCTGGCGGGTCCAACGTGAGAGGAGCTTTGCCGCGTCCGAACGACTAACGGAAAGTGCCGTCACGACATCAGCGATTTGAATGACATCGCCGGCGGCCCTTACCACGGATACCAGCCGCCGCCTTCCAGTCGGCAATTTTGTTGCTTCCGAAGTATATTCCATTCGCGATAATTCTCATTTATAGATAAATATCGTGATTAGAATATACTCACCGCCGCCGGGTTACAAGCTCAAAACTACAACCAATGAGCGTAAATTCACAGTTTTGATGAGTTTTTGTGGTCCAAATCCGCCTTCCGGCACATTAGGAGGGTTCCGGATGAATGGTGAATAGCCCCGCCTGGGCCGTAATCCGGGTCGAAACGTGACTTGGAATCACTTTGGAAGCCCGGTCAACCTTGAATGGATCAGGATAGTCTTCGACCGGTAGGTACTTGTTGTGTCGGCTGGGCCAGAGCGGACACTACGTGGTCTGCTCTGGAAACAGTCCCGGCAACCAGCGCGAGGCTAAGGTCGCGGGGAATGCCAGACGTAGCGGCGCACGCATACTCTTTGAGATGAGTACACCTTGTTCGAGCAGGGTGGAGACGACGCGGCGCGCCTGGCGATCGCCCGTGCCTACAATAGCCGCAGCATCGCCTCGCGGGAGTTCGCCGCGGAAAAGAATTGCTTCAAGGACGGCGCCTGATCTTGGTGGTATTCGGTTGAGCCTGATTTCTTCTTCGGCCCACAGCTGGATGCGCACCCGCAGTTGGTCCGGCTGGACCAGCCGTTCCATGAACGTGACTTGATCAATGCAGGTGGCAAGGATGAACCTTGTAAACTCGGCCAGATTCTCTTCACTGAGATTACCTCGGCCATCGAGATCATTGCGGCGCGGGAGGTCGCAGGCCGCGAGGTGGCCTTTGTAAGCATCAACGTTGCGGGCGAGGCCGCGTGCAATGGACCAAGCAGCCCCCGAGTCAAGGGCCTCCAGCAGAATGGCGTGCGAAATCAGCCGGGCGACTCGGCCATTGCCGTCGAGGAACGGATGAATCCACGCCAGACGATGATGCGCTGCCGCGATAGCCAGCGTGGTTTCGGTCTTGCCCAGCTTCGCATAGACATCTTCGAATCGATGCAAAAAGCGCGGTACAGCCAGCGGGCTGATAGCGAGATGCTCACCGACTCGGACATCGCGAAGGCGTAGTTCGCCTGGAACGACTCGGGTTGCTTGTTTCGTTTGTGGGTCCTCGACCCAAAGCAGATCGTCCGGTAGTAACGCGCAGAAGCGGCTATGGGTTTCGCGGATTGCATCAACCGTGAGAGCGCGTCCTTTCAAACCGCCGCTATCGATCCATTGCTGAACCGTAATGTGCGCCTTCGCTTCTAACTGGAGATTGCGCTTTTTGACATCCTGGCTGTAATCGTTTTTCAGGGCCCGCTCTATATCGATCGGATGAGTATCATGGCCCTCGATCAGGTTGCTGTAGTAGCAGTTCATCGACCGTACCAATTCAGCCAGCGAGGCCAGAAGGCTTTCGGGCAGGGAGCGGTGAAACCCGGCGCTCTTCTGTGCCAGATCAAAAGCGAGATCGGTCAAGGCAACTCGGTGACGCGAGTCATTGCCTATTAGGAGTGGCTCCATCATAGAAACCACTTCACCTCGATCCATGGCCGGTTTAGTGTCCGCTTCTATGTCCCCTTCTCGCATGATTGATTGCATCCAATATTATCAGGACTTATCTCCAATATTCTTCCAAAATATTCTCCTTATAAGTCCACTTAACGGTCCGCTTATAAGACCGATTTTAAAATGCGAAAATGACAGATATATAAGGATGCTGCTGCCTCAGCACCGGCGGCACCAGGTTGTTCCCTTTTAAGATCCCGGGAGGAAACTGTTCGATGTGCCCGTGCCGGTTTATAAGTATCGCGGCTTTCTTTGGCCCTAAGCCCGGAATGCCAGGGTACCCGACGAAGCACAGCCTCCGCCTGTTGCCCAAGACGACGAACCGGGCGAGAGAAGAACCAAACTGAAGCGAGGTTTGCGGACACCGGAGACCGCCTTCTATGCTCCAATTCTCCAAGCCTTGGACGAGCTTGGCGGAACGGCGCGAACCGCGGACGTCGTAAAGCGAGTCGGCGAGTTCATGGCCGATGACTTATCGCCGGATGACCGCGAACCACTCCCTAGCACGGGCTTGCCACGCTGGGAGAACACGACGCAGTTTGCCCGATACTCTATGGTGCGAGGTGGTTTGCTGAAGCCCGATTCACCGCGCGGCACGTGGGCCATTTCTGCGAAGGGCATGGAACACCTCCAACGGACAAGGACTTTGTAACCTTACGCCGCAAGCCTCACGCGTGTCCGGAGCGTTTTGAAATTTCCTGCGTGCGGCCCGTGGAGTGGAGTTGGCAAGAGCCGACACTTTTTTGGGGATGCGGCGCACTGGCCTGGGGCTGATTGCAAATGGATGTCCGCAACTTGGCGATCGGCGAATGCAGATCGGCCATGTGCGGGCGTCATCCATAATTCGTTGGGCAAAGCCCCGGATTGCGTTAAGTCAAAGCAAAAGCAAAAGCAAAAGTGGGAAGGATAGAAAGCCTGTGGTACGATCGCCCCCCGAAGCCGCACGCTGTGCGGCCGAAGGTTCTTTCCATCCAGTTCTTTTCGGGAGGTACGTCGATGCAAACGCGTCTTTTCTTCGTAGCGGCTGCCGCCATGCTCATTCTGGCGGCTGGAGCGCCGGCCGTCGCGCATCATGCATTCGCTGCGGAATTCGATGGGTCCAAGCCGGTCACGCTGAAAGGAACCGTTACCAAGATGGAATGGATCAACCCGCACGCGTGGCTCCACATGGAAGTGAAGGGGCCGGACGGGAAGGCTGTCGCCTGGTCGATCGAGGGTGGCGCACCCAACGCCTTGCTCCGGCTCGGCTGGAACAAGAATTCGGTACTCCCGGGAACCCAGATCACCGTTGAGGGGTTTCGCGCAAAAGACGGGTCGAACAGAGCGAATGGCCGGGAAGTCACGATCGCGAACGGACAGAAACTATTCATCGGTTCGTCGAACACCGGCGCGCCGTCCGACCGTCGCGATCCATCTGAAAAAAAGTAACGGACATTCCGCCGACTGCGAGGTGTTGAATGCGGACTCGAACTCTTCTAATGTCGCTGGCGATCGCCGTGATGGCTGCGGCCATGCTGGCACTTGCCGCCGGCCAGGACCAAACGGCCGGAACCAACCAAACCCAGACCGCGAAGAACTGGACTGCGCCTCGAACGCCTGACGGTCAGCCGGACATCCAGGGAACCTGGACCAACTACACCAGTACACCGTTCGAGGTGTTCGATAAGAGCGACCAGCCGGATTTATATGCAGGCGATCCAGACAGGACGGCGGCCGGCACCGGCCCCGGCTTCGCCAACGACACGTTCAGCCGGAAGCTGGAAAAGGGAAGGTCGCTGGTCGTCGATCCGCCCAACGGCCGAGTGCCGATCATGCCCTGGGCGGAGGAACAACGAAACTACAGGCTGTCACATATCCAGGACGACTGGGTGAACTTTACCCCCTGGGAACGCTGTATCACGCGCGGCGTGCCGGGCGGGATTTTCCCGACCGGTTACGGCTCCGGGTATCAGATCCTTCAGGGTCCCGGGTACGTTGCGATTATGTACGAGATGATCCACGAGGCGCGCATTATCCCGCTCGATGGGCGTCCCCATTTGGGGCCCGCCTTCCGGCAGTGGAACGGCGATTCGCGCGGGCATTGGGAAGGCGACACGCTCGTCGTGGACATCACCAACTATAACGACAAGGGAAGCCTGGCCACCAACGCCGCTTCGCAGCGTGTGCGATCGATTCCGCAGAGCGAGAACCTGCACGTCGTCGAGCGCTTTACGCGCGTCGATGAGAAAACGATCCAATACGAGGTGGTCGTCGAAGATCCCAAGGTTTTCACGTCGCCCTGGAAATTGGCGATGCCCCTGAACATGGAGCCGGACTACAAGCTTTTCGAGTACGCGTGTCACGAGGGAAATTATGCGGTTCCCAACACGCTCAGCGCGGGTCGCGCCCGAGACAGGGCCGCCAGGTAGCACGAGGTGATTCCATGCAAAATTGGATGAAAGGCGCGTTGATTGCCGTTGTATCCGCCGGCATCGCGTTCGGCATTTCACAGCAGATGAGCCGGCCCGTCGAAGGTCTGGCCTCGGACGTGAACATGCCGCGGACGGCGGACGGCAAACCCGACTTCAACGGCATCTGGCAGGCTGTGGGATCGGCGCACTGGGATCTGCAGGATCATCCGGCGCGGAGCGGTCCCGTGCTCGAGCTTGGCGCCATAGCGGCCATCCCCGCCGGCCTGGGCGTGGTGGAGGGCAACGAGATCCCGTACCAGCCAGAGGCTGCAGCCAGGAAGAAAGAGAACTACGAGAATTGGCTGACCAGGGACCCGGAGGTCCGGTGCTACCTTCCGGGGATCCCGCGCGCGACGTACATGCCGTATCCGTTTCAGATTCTGCAGACCCATAACAACGAAATCCTGATGGCGTACGAGTATGCGAGCGCCAGCCGCGTCGTCAAGATGGGGCAGACCGAGCCGCCACCCGTGGATACGTGGATGGGGCAATCGACGGGTCGTTGGGACGGGGATTCGCTGGTCGTGGACACCATCGGTTTCAACGACCAGACGTGGTTCGATCGCTCCGGCAACTTCCACAGCGATGCGCTCCACGTCGTCGAGCGATTCACCTTCGTGAATCCGGATATCCTGGACTACCAGGCGACGATCGAAGATCCAAAGGTGTTCACACGCCCCTGGAAAATTCAGTTGCCTCTCTACCGGAGGCAGGACAAGAACGTGCAGTTGCTGGAGTTCAAGTGCGTCGAGTTCGTTGAAGAGCTGATGTACGGGCAGTTGCGCAAGAAGACCGGCGGCGAGAAACCGTTTGCCCCGGCCCGCCTGCAATGGCCGTAGTCTAAGCTGGTCCGAACCAGTCTACGCTGAACGCTGATAGCCTCCACGAGCGCGATGGGCAATAAAATTTTAGAAATTTCAATCCGTGTCGCAGAAAGCGGGACGATTGTCGACCTTGTGGGAGCAATCGATATCGGCAATTCGCCGGTCTTGCGCTTGAAATTGTTCGAGTCGATGCTGGCGACTTCGCGCGTTGCGGTCAACATGCACGGGATCCGCTATATCGATAGCTCGGGGATCGCCACATTGATCGAGGTCCTGGTGAAGGCACGGGATCTGAAGAAGGCCTTCGTTTTATTCGGGCTGGGTCCGGCGGTCTATGACGTCCTGAAGCTGACGAACCTCCTTGGCGTTTTCCATGTAGTGGACACCGAAGAGCAGGCATTGGACGCAAATGCCGCGCCTTAGGATTGCGGAGTTGCTTTCCAGTATCGGAAGCGCGGCCGAGAGCCGTCTCGCTTACCTGGGTGGATTGGCTCAGTTGTTGGTCCGGGCGTCCACCCACGTATTCACCTCACCGCTGAAGCGCAGTCTGAGTTTTCAGCGCGCATGCCATCAGGCGATGGTGATCGGTGTCGGAGCACTTCCCGTCATTTCGTTCATTACCTTCTTTATCGGCGTCATCATGGCCTTGCAGGGCGCGTACGAACTGAGACGATTCGGAGCCTTGCGACTCGTCGCGGACGGCGTGGCCATTTCAATCACGCGTGAACTGGGGCCACTGGTTACCGCCATTGTCGTGATTGGCCGTTCCGGATCCGCCTTTGCAGCCGAAATCGGCACAATGAAAGTGACGGAGGAGTTGGACGCACTTGAGACTATGGCCCTGCATCCGATCGGCTTTCTCGTCACACCGAAGCTGCTGGCGATGCTGGTCATGATGCCATGCCTGACGATATGGGCTGACCTCATGGGCGTCCTGGGTGGAAGCGTGTTTGGCGTCCTGGGCGCCGACTTCACTTTCGCAACCTATCTCGCCGCCACAATCGACGCGCTTTTCATGCGCGACATCATCACCGGATTGGTCAAGAGCATCGTGTTCGCTCTGGTCATCACGGGAGTGGGGTGCCAGGAAGGGTTTGCGACCGGGGCGGGCTCCGAGGAGGTCGGCCGCTCTACAACGGCAGCCGTGGTCACTTCCATTTTCCTGGTCGTTCTCGTGGATCTCGTATTCACGGCAATCTTCTATGTGACGGGTGGGTCGTGATGTCATCGAACACAGCCGATGGACCGATTATTTCCGGGAAAGATCTCCGGGTGCAGTATGGTCATCGCGAGATCCTTCACGGAATCAATTTCGACGTGCAGGCCGAAGAAACAATTGTGATCCTCGGGGGATCGGGTTCCGGAAAGAGCACGCTGCTTCGGACAATGGTTGGGCTGGAGAAGCCAACCTCGGGAGCCGTCTGGGTTGGCGGAACGAACCTGGCCCAGGCCTCGGCAGCCGAGATCGATGAAGTCCGGAAAAAGATCGGTCTTTCCTTCCAGGGCGGCGCGCTGATCGGTTCGATGACGGTAGGGGAAAATGTGGCTCTGCCGCTGCGGGAGCACACGAAACTGGAAGCTTCCACCATTGAGGTTATGGTGCGCATCAAGCTGCAGCAGGTTGGGTTGCTGAAATTTCAGCACTTCATGCCATCACAACTCAGTGGCGGAATGAAGAAGCGGGCCGCGCTCGCTCGTGCGATGGCGATGGATCCCGAAATCCTGTTCTTTGATGAGCCTTCGGCTGGACTGGACCCGATCGTCGCTGCGGGCATCGACAATCTCATTCTGAACTTGAAGAAAGCTTTGGCAGTCACGATCGTCGTGGTCACTCATGAACTGGCGAGCGCGTTTCTCATTGCGGATCGAATCATCGTGCTGGATGCAGGCCACATCGTGGCAATGGCTCCCACCGAAGAGCTGAGGCAAAGCACTCACCCGCGCATCCAGCAGTTTCTGAATCGCGTGGCGGATAGCGATGCCGGGGACGAGGTGGATCAGTTGCAACTGTTTACGGAACGAATCTGACAGGGGTGAAGGGACTGGGAGGATAAATGGCGCCAAATCGCGAACGTGTGTGGGTAGGGCTGTTCGTAGTCATTGCTGCAGCTGTGTTATCGGCAACAGCCGTCGCCGTTTGGGGTGGCGTGGGACGTTCGGGCGTTTCCTACCACGTCTATTTCAAATTCAGCGGCGGTGTGGAACCGGGAACCCCTGTTCGTTACGGCGGCATGAGAGTCGGTACTGTCCAGCGGGTTGGGATCGATCGAGCCGATTCGGCGCGGATCGAGGTCGATCTCACCGTCGACCCGGGCACGCCGCTAAAAGCGGACAGCGTCGCCAGGCTTTCCAGTCTCAGCCCGCTGAGCGACAGCTACATCGAGATTTCCACCGGATCGGAGAACGCGGCCTTGGTGCCGCCCGGCGGCGTTCTCAATTCCGCCGAGAGCGTCGGTATTGCCCAGCTGGGTGATACCATCGCGAGCCTGGTGCCGGAAATTCACGATGCGCTGGGAAAGCTGACTCTCAATCTCGATAGTTTGCAGACCACTGTCGGGCGAGCCAATGATCTCCTGAACGACGGCAATCGCTCGAATGTCGGGCAGGCACTCGCCCGCGCTAACGATCTACTCAACGATCGAAATCGATCGAATATCTCGGAGTCACTCAGCAACTTCAATCAGCTGCTGACTGATACTCGTCCTAAAGTTTCCACCGGCCTGACCAGCCTGAACGACGCAACCGCCCGGCTGGCTCCGCTCCTGGACGACGTGAAGAGGACATCGGCCCGTGCAGATCAAATGCTGTCCAATCTCGATTCCGTGCTCACCGAAAACCGGCCGGACCTCCGGGGCTCGATTTCGGAACTGCGTGAGCTGCTGGCAAAGTCGACGGTCACGATGGATCAGCTCCAGGGAATCATGAATCAGAACGCTACCAACATCGATGAGATCCTGGAGAGCATGCGGATATCCGCCGAGAACATCAGAAGTCTGACCGAGACCATCAAGGCCAGCCCGGCCAGCTTGATCCGAGGGGTCAACGTGAAAGACCGAAAGCCTGGAGGGAACCAATAATGAACTGCCGTTCTGCCATCCAGGCTTGCTTGACCGCAGCGCTCTGCATACTGGTTTCAGCCTGTGCCGCCAGCCGGCCGATGAAATACTATCGCATTGAGGTGCCGGCTCCGGAGCCGGCTGCCGCCGGCCCCGTCTTCGGAGTCACGCTGCAGGTCGGGACTATCGACTCTCCTCCGATCATGCGTGACGGCCGCATTCTCTATCAAGTGGACGCCCATGAGATGGGTGCGTACGAATATCACCGGTGGGTGGAAACTCCGGATCGCATGGTTCAGAATTCGCTGGTCCGCTTGCTTCGTTCCTCCGGCAGGTATCCGTCCGTAGACATCCAGCGCAGCAACGTGAGGGCCGACTACACCGTGCAAGGCAAGATCTACGAATTCTCGGAGGTCGACAAACCGGAGATCCACACTCGAGTGTCGATGGAAATCGAAGTCCACGACGTAAAAAGCGGCCGAACCGTCTGGTCGCGGATCTACACCAACGAAGGACCGGTCAGCGGGAAGGAAATTCCGGACGTCGTCGAGTCGCTGGACCAGAACCTGCGGCGGGGACTCTCGGAAATCGTGACCGGAATCCATCAGTATTTTGCAGGCCCGGCCGCAGTTACTCCACGGTGAACTGGGCTCGAAGGGCTGGCCAGGAGACCCAGCGACTGGTGGCTATTTCATTTCCTGGCAGGAATAAATTGTTCGAAGGTGGCTTCCTCCGGTTTGCAATCCCACTTCTCAATCTTTCCGCCGGGCAGGCGCACATAGTTAAAGGTGACCGTAAACGGTTGGATGAAATACACAGGATCGTAATGGGTGACGACGACCTGCATCCTGTTGCCATCCGGAATGAAGCGTTCCACGGTGCGCATCTGGCCCGATTGATAGAGTCCCGGGACCCCGAGCGTGTCCATCACTCCCGGGTGCTGACCCGTGGTTTCAACGACGAGCGTTTCTTCGTCATACTCTCCGGCGGATCTGCCCAAATGCGGATATCGGGTCGCGGCATATGGCGCATTTGCCGACGATAGTCCCTTCTTTAGCGGCACCCGCCGGCGCACATCCATGAATTCGTAGTTAATCTCCACACGATCCTGACGCTGCCGGAGCTCAATCGGCGGCGACGGAGTATGCATGATCCGGGTGAAGCTGGCAGGCTTGCATTGGAAGTCCGGTTCATCCTTGTGGTAATCGTAGGCGGCGCGCAGTTTCTCCGCCGCGGGCGTTAGTTGCAGGTTTCCGATTTCAGCTCGAAACAGGATCCAGACGCCATCCAGTTCTGCACGCTTGCCGGCGGCATGAGCCTGAACGGAGTTCGCAATCAGCAGGGTGATCACAATCGCGGTCTTCATCACATACTCCCCATTCAGCAGCCTGTCTTTCCTTTCGCGATGCCCTCTCTAAACGCCGCAAAACCGCAATCGCTGATGACCGTTCCGTCAGGCAGGGTGGCGGTCCTGAAATATCCAAGATCGGGAATCCGGTGACTTGGATTCACATTCACGGTAACTATGTCTCCCACGCGGATTTTAGCGACCGGAACGCTCCGCCGGACCAGCGCATTCTTGTCCGACCACTCGACATAAAAATTCGTAACGCCGCCCTCCGGCCGGGCAACTTCGAGCGTAATCTGCGAATGTGGATTTCGAATGGCAACTCCCTTGACCTTGCCCGTAACATCCACTGTCCTCGTCTGATCAAAGTTGGCGGCTACCGAGTGATGCGCCAGTACTGGCGCGCAAGTCAGCAACAGCCAACTGAGGATCATTGCAATGGCCGCGAATTTCCGATACATGAATTCCTCCTGCAGCCTGGAATTGTGAGGGCACAGTATAGTCCCGCGAGTGTGTTGTGGTCTAATTCGGCGTATGACCCCGCAGTCTGGATCTTGCACTCCGCTCGACCGATTTCAAGGATTCCGGAATCTCGTGATAAATATCCACGCACGATTATTTCGTACACCGGGCTGCTTTATTGGACGGATCCTCGGCGCGCATTACCCGCTCAGGATGATCGCGATAGACCTCGTGGCAGTTGAAGCACGCGTCGTTGAGCTGATTGCTGGCATCGCTCACCGTCTCCTGATTCCTGGTCTGAGATGCCTTGTAGACAGCCTTTCCTGCTTCCGCAAGTTCCATGGTGAACTTTATCCAATCGGGATCATCTATCGGGACGGGCTTGCCGTTCTCGCACCGGCGTCCAGGCGTCAACATGAGGGGCGCAGACTCGGCCAGTGAGACGGCGGCATAGTCGATGAACTCCCAGCCGGTATAAATATCGCTGCTCCAAATGACCCAGTTAAAACCGCTCACTCTGTCCGCGCCTTCAGGAACAACTCTCGGGGCGCCGGGATCCACGGTCTGAGCGGTGAATACGATGTTCGAACTTGGGAAAAGGATGCCCCTCATCACCTGCGTCAGGTTCCCTGCCGGCGGGAACGACGAGATTTGTCCCGCAGAAAGCGGTGGTTTCGCCGGAGCAGCGTTTCCAGCCGGCCAGGTAATCTGTTTCAGCACGGCCTCGTCCGCGCTGAGTTCGATGCGTCCAGGTGACAACTTGCCGGTCTGGAGCATGTAGGCCACGATGTCTGCTGTCTGCTGTCCGGTCAGCGTTCCCGGCTCCTTCTGGGGCATTGTGGCTTTGATCTTGTTGGCGAGTTCCGACAGCGGCTCCTTGCCCCAGTACTGGATGAAATCGTCTCCCGTCAACGGAGGCCCGAGTCCTCCCGCAAGCGATTCACTGTGGCAGGACGAGCATCGTTCCATGTAAATCGTCTGGCCGCGCACGGCCTGCTGTTGGGTGTACACACCTTGCGTCACTGTTTGTGACTGCTGGGCGCGAACGGCAAGCGTTGATGATCCGGCTATGGCGGCAATCAAGGCCACGAATGTCAGGGTCTTTCCGCTTCGTTTGAAAGAAAAACGCATCGTTCATCCTCCTTTGGGAATGTCGGTCGAATGATACCGGATAAGCACTACAAGTTGGAGTCCTCGTGATTGCGCTCGCCGCCTGCCGCGTCTTTGACCGGATTGCCCGCGACAAGGGAATGATCGACGCGCAGGGCAACTTCTGTTGTGGATTTCTGACGGCCCGGCCATAGAATACCGCAATGCTGCATTCGATTTGGAGCCTCGCGCTGGTCCTTTTAATGGGCCAGATGCAGCCTGCAGATTCCGCTTTGACTGCGTATGCCGACCGCCTGGTGCGCGCCTCTAATCCTGCCGAAGAACAGGCCATCCTCGCTGAAAAGGATGCTCCGCTTTCCGTGGGACTCAGTGAACTCATGGCCAAACGTGGCGACGAGCAGCAACAGCGGCTGCGGAATCTGCCCGAGGCGCTGCGCTTCTATCAACTGGCCGTGACCATCGCCGAATGGGTTGGGAACAAGCGCGCCAGGTCCAGGGCCATGTTCGGGATGGGCATCGTGTACAGCGGCGATGGCCGGTTCGACCGGGCCCTCGAAAGCATGCAGCAAACCGCCAGATTCGCGGAATCGCAGAACGACACCAAGGCACTGGCCAGCGCGTACAACAGCATGGCCATTTACGTTGCGAGCGGAAAGCACGAACTCGCGCTCCAGTTCCTCGACCGCAGCATGAAACTGAATCAGGGACGCGATCGCCGGATGCACGCAGACGCGCTGATCAACTATGGAGCCGTCCTGATGGCG
>CAMAWS010000012.1 GCA_945861845.1 Candidatus Sulfopaludibacter sp. SbA3
TTCTGTTTGAACTTGGCACGGGGCTGAAGCCCCGCGCCCACAGGCAAGGCGGCTTACCGCGCAGTTGCGTTTGACGGCACTTCCCCGGCTGGTATAATGCGGCCACGTTTTTTAAAACGATTCAACCAGAATTTGAGCCGGTTTTTACTGCCGGTCTTATCTGCAGTGGGTATGGAGGTCTGTCATGAGGAAACTGCTGGTTACAGCGGTCACGCTTCTGTTTATCGTTCAACTACCATTTGCGTTTTCGCAAACAAGTAACGCCACACTTGGCGGCACTGTTTCGGATGCCACCGGGGCCTTGATCCCGGGCGTTTCCATTACGGCGACGAATACCGGAACCGGTATTGTCGCCACTGGCATAAGCAACGAAGCAGGAGCTTACCAGTTTGCAAGTCTGCAAACTGGAACATACAACGTCACAGCGGAGTTGCCTGGATTTCAGACACAGACGCGCAACGGCCTCCAGCTTGGAGTCTCGCAGCAGGTGCGTGTGAATTTTACGCTGCAGGTCGGCAACGTCGCGCAAACGGTCGAAGTGACAGTAGCCGCCGACACCATGATTGCGACCTCGTCATCCTCGGTGGGCACGGTGCTTCCTGAATACAAGGTTCGTGACCTGCCACTGGGCGGCCGCAACGTGATGGACTTGCTTGGAACGACCGGCGGCACAGGGCCGACTGAAGACAACTTCGACGGTTTCTTTGGCGGCGGCCGCCTGAATGCGGTAAATGTGACGCGAGACGGCTTCAACGTCACCGACGGGCGATATAACTACGGCGCCCTCACCAACACCTACACCAGTCCGGACCTGGTCGAGGAGGTGCGAATCATCTCAGCACCCGTCGACGCCGAAATCGGCCGCGGTTCCGGCCAGGTGCAGATGGTCACCCGCTCTGGAACGAATTCGTTTCGCGGCAGCGCGTTTTGGACCAACCGCAACTCGGCGCTCGACGCCACCAGGTGGTTTAACAATTTCAATGGCGTCCAGAAGGATTACGAGAACCGCAATCAGTTTGGCGCACGTCTTGGCGGACCCATCATCCGAAACAAGACGTTCTTTTTCGTTCTCCTGGATGAGCAGCGATACATGATCCGCCAGAGTTTCGTCGGAAACGTCCTGACTGCCCAGGCGCGGCAGGGCATCTTCCGGTTTTTCCCCGGAGCCGACAACCAGAACGCCACCCAGAACAGCCCGACGGTCGATCGCAATGGCAATCCCGTGCGGCCGGCCGGCGCAACCGGTGATATCCAGCAATTCAGCGTGTTCAATCGCGACGCATTCCGCCCGGGCTACGACCCGAGCGGTTTTATTCAGAACACGCTGCTGGCTCGCATGCCGATGCCGAACGACTTCACAGTCGGCGATGGACTGAACACCGCAGGCATCCGGTTTACGCGCCGCGTCGAAGGCTACGACCTGGCCGGTTCCAATGGGAACGACACGAATCGTGACCAGATCAACACGCGCCTCGATCACAACTTCAATGCCAATCACAAACTGAGTTTCGTTTACACATGGGAACGTGGCCGGAACTTCAGCACACAGGCTGGTATCGCCAATTGGCCTGGTGGATATAACGGCTCGAACACGAAAGACCCGAAGCTGTTGACGATATCCTTCGTGTCCACGCTCTCCCCAAACCTGGTGAACGAACTCCGCATCGGCAAGAAAACCGACATCAAGTCGAGCTGGGCGCCGTTCTACCTGGGCAGGCGTCAAGGCAGCATGCAGGATGAATCCATCGAAACCGGCGAGGAAGGCAAGGAAGCCTTTAGTCTCCTCCCGAAGAAAAATGGAATTCCGCTCCAGGTCATAACGACGCTCTTTCCCAGCAACCTTATTGACTGGACGGCGGGAAGCGGCACTACCCGCAGCGCCAACAGTCCCCTGTACACCTACGGGGACACGCTGAGTTGGACGAAGGGCGCCCATGCTTTCAAAATGGGCGGCGAAATCCGCCGTGGATTTTCCGATGCGGGTGGCGACAGGGGGCTGACTCCCCAGGCTCGACTCGGCGCCGGTGGAATTCCGGTGCAGAACATCGATAACGTCGCCATTCCCGGACTGAGCGGCAACAACCAGACCAGGGCCCGGGATCTGCTGACCGACCTGTCCGGTTCGGTTGCCAACATCAGGCAGTCCTACGATCTGAGAGACCCTAAGGACCTGGTCTTCCGCGGATATGCCGATGGCGTGAAACTGCAGAAACGGAAGTGGGAAGCCAACGACTTCAGCGTTTTCGCGAAGGATTCCTGGAAGGTTCAGCCCAATTTGACGCTGAACCTGGGCGTTGCTTACTACTACTTCGGTGTCGCCTATGAAGGACACGGCCTTGCCGGAGCACCTGTGGGCGGGCCTGCCGGTGTCTGCGGCATTTCGTGCGGATCGCTGACGACCGTGCAGTTTGTCGGCAAGAATTCGCCCAACCCCGGCAACCAGTTGTGGGACGACGATCGGAATAACCTGGCTCCCTCGGTTGGCTTCAGTTGGTCGCTCCCCTGGTTTGGCCGCGACAAGACCGTCTTGCGCGCCGGATACGGCTGGACCTACAACGGCAATGCCCTCATACCGGTTAACGGGAATACGGAAAGAATGGGCAACTCCCCGGGCGTGTTCGAAGGTTCCGGAACCGGCGGCCTTACCTACACCCAGCCGACTTACCTGTCGCTCGGGAACATGACGTTGCCGATTCCTCACCAGTTTGCGCCACTGTCGGCTGTTCCATTGGATGGCTCACGCAGTGACGACCTGGCCGCGGCCGCCGCAAACCGCGTGGCGCCCTATACGCAGAACTACAACCTGGAGTTTCAACGGGAACTTTCGCGCGACCTGACGCTGACCGTCGGTTATGTCGGCACGAAATCCACGAGGCTTTGGAACGGCACGCCCCTCAATGCCGTCGACATTTTCAATAACGGGTTTCTCGCCGCCTTCAATACCAC
Source organism: Candidatus Sulfopaludibacter sp. SbA3 (assembly GCA_945861845.1). Classification (GTDB taxonomy): domain Bacteria; phylum Acidobacteriota; class Terriglobia; order 20CM-2-55-15; family 20CM-2-55-15; genus CAMBFR01. The sequence goes on from CAMAWS010000012.1 coordinate 2,947, forward strand.
CAGGGCCGGCGGCAACGCTCCGCTATTCGACCAGATGCTGCGCGGACTCAACATTCCAGGCGCCGGCGTCGTGAACGGAACAACCGTGACCGGGTCCGCCGCGCTGCGCGCCTACACCAGCACTCGAGCGTTTATCGCCAACAGCAATGTCGGCGGCCTCGCAGACTTCCTCAACCGCAGCACGAACATCACCGGCAAGGGCGGTGGCTTCGTACGAAACGGCGGATTGGCCGAGAATTTCTTCGTGCTCAATCCGCAGTTCAACAACCTTACGCTTCACGGCAACTTGAGTAACTCCACCTACCATGCCATGCAGTTACAGGTGACGAAGCGCCTGTCACAGGGCTTCACGACCGCGACTTCATATACCTGGAGCCGCACGATCGGCGCAACAGACGGTGACGAGGTCCTGAATTCCCGCGACCCCAGAAACCGGGCGCTGGATAAGACCATCGTCAACTACCACCGGACGCATAACTTCACCAGCAACGGAACGTACGAGTTGCCGCTCGGCCCGGGCCGGCCCCTGCTCAGCAATGCGCCGGGATTTGTCCAGCGGCTGGTTGAGCGCTGGCAGTTTGGTGGAATCTTCAGTTGGGCTTCCGGAGTTCCACTGAATATCACTGCGCCGACTTCTTCAATCTGGCAGACGACTACGAATTCGACTCCGAATATCGTCGGCGATTTTCCAAAGGGCATTGGTAAAGTCACCAAGCTGCCGAACGCCGTCACCTATTTCCCTGGCCTGCAGCAGATCACGGATCCGGCTATCGGCGGTGTTACAACGGCCAATGGACTCAACGGTCAATTCAGCAACAAGGCTATCGCTGACGCCCAGGGCCGGCCCCTGCTTGTAAACCCGGGCGCTGGAGAAGTTGGCAGTCTTGGACTGATGTGGATCGAGGGTCCGGGGCATATTGGACTGGATCTGAACATGATCAAGCGCGTGAGAATCACGGAAACCAAGGAGTTCGAATTCCGTGTGGATACCGTCAACGTGTTGAACACGCCGCAATTCGGCTACAACACGAACCGGGACACGCAGAGTAACCCGTACCTTATTAATACGAACATCAACTCTGCGGACTTCGGCAGGTTCAGCGACGCGCAGGGAAGCCGAAGATTTACATTCGGCGCCAGGCTGAATTTCTGATTTGGCCAGTCCGGCTGTGGGCGCGGGGCTTTTAGCCCCGTGCCAGGATCAAGCAGGAATTTCTGGAACTTTGCACGGGGCTGAAGCCCCGCGCCCACAGACGAAAGGACGGTAAAGCGGAATTATGACAAAGCCGCTATACTCGGGGCCAATGGACGAAACACGCCGCGAGCTTCGCGACATCATTCGGGAAAAATCACTTCGTGTGGGCGATTTCACGCTGTCGTCCGGCAAGAAGAGCCCTTACTACCTTGACTGCCGCACCACGACGCTTAATCCTCGTGGCGCCCTGCTTATCGCGCGGCTGATACTCGAAAGCATCCGCGCTCACAACATCCAGGCCGATGCCATAGGCGGTCTTACAATGGGCGCCGACCCGATCGCGGCCGCTGTGGCCGTCGTCAGCGAAATTGAGGGCACGCCGCTGCCCGCCTTTATCGTGCGCAAAGAGACGAAGGCGCACGGCACCCAGCGCCATATCGAAGGCTATGCCGGTGAGCCCGGCGCCCGCGTGGTCGTGGTTGACGACGTCTGCACTACCGGCGATTCCATCATGATCGCGGCAGAGAAGGCCGAGCAGGCGGGATACACGGTTGCCGCCGCCTTTTGCGTGGTCGATCGCGAGGAGGGTGGGACAGAAGCTATTTCAAGGAAGTACCCCTTCTATTCCTTGTTCACGGCGAAGGAGCTTCTGGCAAATGATTAAGGCTGCAGTGATCGGCCTCGCACTTACCGGAGTCCTGGGCAGCCTGCCGCTTCAAACGCCTGAACAGGCCTACCGTCCGCGGATTCTTGATGCAACCGTCCCTGTCCCGTTCTTTATCGAGGATGGCAGTGGAGTCCCCGGCTACTCGACGTCCGACCGCGAACTGGCACGGATGGCCTTCGACGCATGGTCGCGCGAAAGCGGCGGCAAGCTGCGATTTACAGAAACGGCCAACCGAAGCGCGTCGCTGGTTCGCGTGTCATGGGTTACCGCCGACCAGGGATTGTTCGGGGAAACCCGCCGCATCGAAGTTGACGGGAAGTCCGGCGCCGAAATCTTCGTTACTCCCCGCGTGGCGGATCTGGGCGCGGCGCTCGCAAGACGCGCTACAGAAGACAGCCTTGTGCGGGACACGATCATTTACCTGACCTGCGTCCATGAACTGGGGCACGCCGTCGGCCTGGGACACACAGCCCGGTTCGACGACATCATGTACTTCTTCGGATACGGCGGCGACATGGTGGAATACTTCCTCCGCTATCGCCGTAAGATTGCGGCCCGCGCGGATATTTCAAAGTACTCTGGCTTGTCTGCTGTCGACGTCCGGTCTATCGGTCTGTTGTACCGGTGAACAAATGCTATAGTTGGAGTTCATCCGCAGACTGGAGGAAACGGTACAGTGCCCACCTGGGAAGAAAAACTCGCTGACAAAATTGAGCCCGGGCTTGCCAAGGAGATTGATGTCTTCGAAACAGAAATCGCTTTGCGGAAGCAGGGAAGACTCGACGAGAAAGTTTTTGCCGAGACTCGCCTGCGCCGGGGCGTTTACGGCCAGCGATATGACAACGGCCACCGCAACGACGGTACCCGGGTCCAGGAGCTTCACTTTCCGGCCGGAGAACTGACAAAAGGACCGGAAACCCTATGGGACGCTCCCGGGATGATGCGCATCAAGATTCCGTTCGGTGGCGTCACTCCCGATCAACTCGACCGTCTTGCCGATCTTGCCGAGGAATATTCCGACAGCGTTCTGCACGTCACGACGCGCCAGGACTTCCAGCTTCACTACGTTCATATCGATGACACACCCGACTTGATGCGAAGGCTCGCCGCCGTCGGGATCACCAGTCGCGAGGCCTGCGGCAATTCCGTCCGCAACGTGACGGCGTGCCCGCTTGCGGGTGTTTGCACTGAAGAAGCGTTTGACGTTACGCCCTACGCAAAAGCCACCGCGAAATTCCTGCTCGGCCATCCGGACGCGCAGGGTTTCGGACGAAAATTCAAGATCGCATTCTCGGGTTGCAGGCAGAACGCCTGCGGTTTGACGAACATGCACGACATGGGCGCCATCGCCGTGAAACGCGTTGAGAACGGGCAGGAAAAACGCGGCTTTGAACTCTATGTGGGCGGCGGCCTGGGCGCTGTGCCTCACAACGCAAAGCTGTTTGACTCTTTCCTGCCGGAAGAAGAACTGCTCCCAACAGCGCAGGCTATCTCAAGGGTTTTTGCCCGCATGGGTGAAAAGAAGAACCGCGCACAGGCGCGGGTCAAGTTCCTGGTGGCGAAACTGGGCATCGACGAGTTTCGGCGAATCGTTCTCGAAGAGCGCAGGATCATGCCCGCGGATTCGCGATGGACAAGTTTTCTTCCGAGTATCGGCGAGGCCACGGAAATTCCCGGCAGCGATCCGGCATTCCTCAATGGGCGCCAGATGCCGCCGGGACCGTCCGGATATACCGAGTGGCGCCAGACAAACGTCTATCGCCAGCGGCAGGAAGGTTACGTAGTCGCTTCCGTTGCGTTACCGCTCGGGGATTTAACGTCGTGGCAGGCTCGCGAGCTTGCCGCCATTGCACGGCGTTTCAGCGGTGACAACGTCAGGACTACCGTGGAACAGAACATCGTGCTCCGCTGGGTCAGCGAGGCCGGCCTGCCCGATCTCTATCGCGAATTCAAGCGCGTTGGACTCTCTGAGCCCGGAGCCGGAACGATTATCGACGCCGTTGCCTGCCCCGGCACGGATACCTGCAAGCTGGGCATCGCTTCTTCGCGAGGGCTGGCCAGCGAGCTCCGGACACGCCTGGCCTCGGATTTTTTCAACCTGGACGAAGCAGTAAGAAACCTCCGCATAAAGATCAGCGGCTGTTTCAACTCGTGCGGACAACATCACATTGCGGACCTTGGTTTTTACGGCACCAGCCGGTCGTTCGGCAATCGCAAGGTTCCTCACTTCCAGGTTGTGCTCGGCGGGAAATGGCAGGACAACGGGGGCTCGTATGGTCTTGCGATTGGAAGCGTACCTTCCAAGCGCATTCCGGATGTCGTCGAGCAGATTACCGGCTGGTACGTGCGCGAACGAGTGGGCGCTGAAACGTTTCAGGATTTTGCGGCGAGGATTGGGAAGCAGAAACTGCGGGACATGCTGGAGCCTTTAATGCGGGTCCCGGCATACGAAACCGATCCGTCCCTTTATTCGGACTGGGGCGATCCCCGCGTGTACACGATCGGAGACATGGGCGTCGGCGAATGCGCCGGTGAAGTCGTCTCCGTTGCGCAGTTCGACCTCGTGGCCGCCGAACGCATGGTGTTCGAGAGCCAGGTACAGCTCGACAACGGTGAATATGCCCAGGCGGACGGCCTCGCCTATCGCGCCATGCTTCAGGCAGCCCGCGCCCTGGTGAAAACGTCGTTCATGGATGTCATCGACGATCCTGAAACCGTTGTGAACGAGTTTCGCCAACGCTTTTACGACACTGAAATCTTTTTCGATAAGTTTGGCGGCGGCCGCTTTGCGCAGTATCTCTTCATGCGGCATTCATCGCCGCCGGTCGAACACACTCGCGATCACGTTCATCGGACGGTCGAAGAAGCGCAGCTCTTTATTGAGGCGGCATACGCCTGTCACGATCGAATCACCGAGCGGCGCGCCGCTTCCGTATCCATCTGATGAGCGGGCTGATGAGCGGGCTGATGAGCGGGCTGCAAGTCGATAAGCTCGGAATCAAACTGTTCATCTCCGATCCGGAATCGGTTTCGCTGAAAGCGTTCGTTCCGGTCTTTCACACTTGGATCCAGAAGCAACTGGTCGAAGGGCACCTTCTGATTGACCTCCACGACTACAGCCATATTCCATATGGTCCCGGCATTCTGCTTGTGGCGCACGAAGGCAACTTCAGTATCGACATGGCCGACGGCCGTCCGGGCCTGCTTTACTACAGGAAGCAACCTTTGATTGGCACTGCTGAGGACAGGCTCGCTGCGATTTTAAAGGCATCGCTGCAAGCATGCAGTCTCCTGGAGGAAGAGGCGAGCCTGGGAAAGATTCGTTTCCGGACGGACGAAATTTGCGTAGTCGCCAACGACAGGCTGAATGCGCCAAATGATGAACGGACGTTACAGCAGTTCCATCCCGTTGCCTTGGCCGTCTTCACGCGTCTTCTGGGGGGCTCGGATTTTGCGGTGACCCCGACCAGCGAAAATCCAAAGGAGCGCTTTGGAATTAGCATCAAGACCAGCAAACCTTCAGAGATTAAGAATCTCCTGGACCGAATACCATAGCGGCGGCCTGTGACGGCGTGATCTCCCCTCCCTGGCACGCTGTGGTTGCGGGGCTTCAGCCCCGTGCAAAGTTCCAGAGAATTCCTGTTTGATCATGGCACGGGGCTGAAGCCCCGCGCCCACAGGTTGAGCCAGGCGCATCATGCAATCGGCGTTTTTTAAAGCATTAGTCCTCCTGACGCTCTCCATTGCTGTTGGCGTAAACGCCATCACGCTGGGCCTTCTTGATCACCTCATGTTCAAGCCGCTCGGTCACGTGCTGAAACCGGAGCGCCTTGTACACATTGATACCATTCGGAATTATCCCGCCTACCTGACGCTCCGCGAGAAAAGCCGGTCCATGGACATCTCCGCGTACTGGCCGCAAACGCTCAGCTTCGAGCGTGGACCCGGTGCCCGGCGTGTCGATGCCGAATTCGTGAGCCACAGCTATTTTGACGTTCTGGGTGCGCGGCCGGAAATTGGACGCTGGTTTACGGAAGATGAGGAAACGCCGGCAAGCCTGTCGCCCGTCGCAATCCTTTCTTACGACTTCTGGCAGAGGCAGTTCAACGGTGATTCATCGATCCTGGGCAAGACAGCCTGGATCATGAACGGTGAGTACCGCATCGCCGGTGTTGCGCCCCGCGGCTTCACAGGAGCACTGGTCAGCCACGTCGATCTATGGTTGCCGATGAGCAGCAACCCGGCGATTGGTGTGGGGAACCTCGTGCAGCCACGCAGCGGCTGGCATTACACGATCGGGCGTCTCCGGGACGGGTTCACCTTTGAACAGGCCGTGGAGGAGGGTTCCGTTTTCCTGAAATCGGGTGAACTGGGACTTGCCGGCGAGTTCCTGATGAGGCCGCTGAATCAAGTCCGGGTGCGTGGCCTTACGGCACAGGACAGACGAGTTGTTACATGGCTAAGCGCGGCGGCCGCCGTCTTGTTGCTTATCGCGTGCGTTAATGTTGCCGGACTAATACAGGTGGGGTTCGTGGGATGCCTGTTGTTGGCGGCACTCTCAGCCGCGGGAGGCGTCATGTTTTCGCTCACGGTTGCGCCGGTAGTCCGCGAGTTCTTCGTTACCCAAACGGACGCGGCGGAATTACTCGGCCCCAGGACCTTCGCGATAATCGGCCTGCTTGCCCTGCTTTCGGTATTGATGATCCGCATTGTTCCCTCGATGCGTTCGTGGCAGCGCAGCATTTGCGTTGTCGTACAGGTGGCCGTAACGCTCGTTCTGCTTATTGGGTCAGGGCTCTTTATCCGGAGTCTTGGGCAGGCCCGGCAGGTGGAGTACGGCGTCAAAATCGATGGCATCTTTGTTGTTACTCCAAACCTCGTGGCGGCCGGATATTCGCCGCGAGACGCCAACGCGTTATCCGAGCGCCTGCTGGAGCGCGCTCAGTCTCTTCCCGATGTTGATAGCGCTGCGCTCGATGTTTCCACGCCGTTCGGCGCCGGTCTTGCGGGCGGATTCCTTCCTGTTGGCGGCGGAGGAAGCACGAGAAATGCGCTGCCGGTTGTCCATATCGTGAGTCCCGGCTACCTGGAGACGCTTGGCACGAAGGTGCTGGAGGGGCGAAGCCTCAATAACGCTGATGCGGCCGGGGCGAAAAACGCCGCGATGGTGTCGCGGCGGACGGCCCTGGAATACTGGCCGGGCAAAACCGCGCTGGGAAAATGTCTTATGACGTTTACGAGTCCCGAGTGTTTTGAAGTCGTGGGAGTTGTCGAGAATACACGGTGGAGGGTACAGGGCGGCGCTTCTCCGCCCGAAGTATTCGTTACCTTGGAACAGGGATCGACGGCCTTTCCGGCTGCCGCTGTACGCGCCCTGATTTTTCAGACAGGCGGTGGATCCGCCGCCGCCGCGAGAATCGTAGCGGATTTGCGAAGTGCGGTGCAGGACCTTCCTTACATGACGGCCGTTCCGCTGTGGTCGATGCTGGATTCCCAAACGCGCGAATGGCGCCTCGGCGCGACACTATTTGGATTTCTCGGCCTCGTCGCGCTGCTGCTGACTGCCGCGGGATTGCTGTTGCTGGATCCCGGGCAAGCCCTGCTCCTCGTGAGCGGGGGGTTGGTTATTGGAATCGCTGCGGAGCTTGCCCTGAGGCGTTATGTCGAGGAACTGCTTTTCAATATAAGCCCCACGGATCCGGTAACGTTCATTGCTGCATCCCTAATCATTGCGGCTGTTGCGCTCGCCGTCATACAATCGGCGCCATATTTCATGGCCAGGAAGGGTAGCGGAGGCAATTCATGAGCAAATCCAAAAAGTTTTCTGCCGGGCGTCGATCATTTTTGAAGAGTGCGGCCGGCGCGGGCGCGGCCACTCTTGCGGCGTCCGCGGCCCCTGCCGCGGCGCTAGGGCAGGAGGCTGCGCGCCCCGCCGTGCCGCAGGTCATCACCCAGGCGGCTGAGACTGCCGCGCCGGCCGAAGTGGAGGTCCTCACCACAGACAGTTGTGGTTCCGACTTCATGGTCGACGTTATCAAGTCGCTTGGTTTCGAATACGTGTGCGCCAATCCGGGATCGAGCTTCCGTGGCCTTCAGGAGTCGCTGATCAACTATGGCGGCAACAAGGCTCCGGAGTTCATTACCAACTGCCACGAGGAGTCGTCTGTAGCCATGGCCCACGGCTACTTCAAAGTCGAAGGCAAGCCGCTGGCGGTGCTGGCTCACGGCACTGTGGGCTTGCAGCACGCCGCGATGGGAATCTACAACGCGTGGTGCGACCGCGTGCCCGCTTACATAATGCTTGGCAATCACGGCAATGCCGCGGTTCGCCGTGCCGCGGAGTGGTACCACGGCGCGCAGGACGCGGCGGCAATGGTCCGCGATTACACGAAATGGGACGACGAGCCCGCGTCGCTCGTGCATTTTGCGGAGTCGGCTGTGCGCGCCTACAGGATATCCATGACGCCGCCGATGGCTCCCGTCGTACTGGTTCTCGACTCGGAATTACAGGAACACCCGCTCGACAGCAAGGAGAAGCTCACGGTGCCGCGGCTGACCATGCCCGTGCCTCCGCAGGGAGAGTCGGGCGCTGTTGCCGAACTGGCACGGCTGCTGGTAGCAGCCGAAAACCCGGTGCTCGTCGCCGACCGGCTCAATCGAACCCCGGCCGCCATGCCGCTGCTGGTCGAACTGGCCGAATTGTTGCAGGCTGCCGTCGTTGACCAGGGCGGACGCATGAACTTTCCCTCGCGGCATCCACTGAATCAGAGTCAACGCGCCGCCGCGGCAATCGCCGAAGCGGACGTCGTGCTTGGGCTGGAACTGGCCGATTTCTGGTCCACCGTGAATGGCGTTCGCGACCAGTTCCATCGGACTACGCGGCGGCTGACCAAGCCGGGAGCAAAGTTGGTTTCGATCACGACAGGCGATCTCTATATTCGATCCAACTACCAGGATTTCCGGCGTATGCCGGACGTCGATATTGCCATTGCGGCCGACGGCGAGGCCACGCTGCCGTCGTTGATCGAAGCCGTCAGGAAGCTGATCACCGGCGACCGCCGCCGCGTGTTTCAGGAACGCGGCATCAAACTCGCGGAGGCCGGCAAGGCAGCGCTCGATCGCATCCGTCAGGCCGCTACGTATGCATGGGATGCCAGTCCCGTGAGCACGGCTCGCGTCGCGGCCGAATTGTATGGCCAGATCCGGAACGAGGATTGGTCCCTGGTTTCGACCTACTACAGCGAGGCCGGCGTATGGCCGCGCCGGCTCTGGAACTTCACAAAGCCGTACCAGTGGCTTGGCATCGCCGGTGGCGGCGGCATCGGGTACGGCGCGCCGGCGTCCGTCGGAGCTGCCCTTGCAAACAAGAAGTACGGCCGGCTCTCGGTGAGCCTCCAGACGGATGGCGACCTCATGTATGCCCCGGGCGTGCTGTGGACAGCAGCTCACCATCGCATTCCGCTGCTGAGCGTCATGCTCAATAACCGGGCCTATCACCAGGAGATCATGCACGTGCAACGCATGTGCAATCAGCGTAACCGCGGGATCGATAGCGGCCAGGTGGGTTCAACGCTCACCGATCCGAATATCGATTTTGCAAAGGTTGCGCAGGGCATGGGAGTGTATGCCGAAGGGCCCATTACCGATCCCAAGGATCTTGGACCAGCGCTCGCCCGCGCTGTAGCGGTAGTCAAGCGCGGCGAGCCGGCGTTAGTCGATGTGGTCACGCAGGCGCGCTGACAGGAGAGTGATTATGCGAATGTTGATAAACGCTGCGGTCGTTGTGCTGATCGGGCTGGCGTCCGCGTTTGCGCAGGCGCCGGCCGCACAAACGCCGGCGGGAAATGCCAGGGATGGTCAGGCGCTGTACATGAAGATCGGTTGCTATCAGTGCCACGGCGGCCAAGGTCAAGGCGGCGCGGCCGGCCCGCGCCTCGGCCCGGCGCCGATGCTGGCATACCGGGCATTCGCCACCTACGTGCGCGCTCCGCGCGCCGAGATGCCCCCGTATACCCTCAAGGTTGTTTCCGAGCAGCAGATGGCCGACATCTACGCCTTTCTAACCGCGCGGCCCCGGCCTCCGGCCGTGCAGAGCATTCCCCTCCTGAATACTCCGTAGCGGGCGGTCTGTGGGCGCGGGGCTTCAGCCCCGTGCCAAGATCCAAAATAATTCTCCTTCGTTGGGCGTCGCTAAGTTGCTCGGAGGCGGCTTGCCCAGTTGACGCGGCGGACTAACTGGACTAACCTTTGCCGCATGAAGACAGTTAATGTTCATGAGGCGAAGACTAATTTTTCCAGTTTGCTGGCGCAAGTGGCGGCCTCCAACGAGCGCATCGTCATTTGCCGCAACGGAGAACCCATTGCCGACCTCGTTCCTCACCGGCGGAAGAGCAGGATACGGCCGCATCCGAAGTTGAGCGGAATCAAAATCGGCTACGACCCCGTGGAATCGCTCTCCACCGATGAATGGCCCAGGGCGATCCGATGATCCTGGATACCTGCGCCTTGCTTTGGCTCGCCGCCGGCGACAGAAAACTTTCCCGTGCGGCGATCAGACAGATCGAAGATAGTGCGGCCGTTTATGTTTCCGCGATCAGTGGATTCGAGATCGCGATCAAGGCGGCAAAGAAGAAGCTGAAACTGCCGCTTCGTCCGCGGGATTGGTTCGAGAAGGTCATTCAGCACCACGACCTGACCGTGCTTCCGCTTACCGTGGATGTCTGTATCGCCGCCGCCGAGCTGCCATCCCACCACGACGATCCGTGCGACCGCTTTATCATCGCCACGGCAAAGCTGAATGACTGGACCGTAGTGACCGCCGATGAGCAGTTCAAGAAGTACGGAGTGACGGTGGTGTCGTGAATTACGGCGTTCCGCTTAAAACGTTCCGCTTCTGAATACCCCGTAGCCTTGCCTTGCAGGCCCGGATGTTCAATTTGGAGGAGGACGGGTTCCCCTCGCATCCGGTTTTTCCTTTCCATTCACGAAGCCATTCCCTATAGCATCTATCCCTATGGAACGTTCAATGCTCGCCAGGTGGCTGGGTGGCGTTGCGATAGCGGTATTCCTGGGCTTCGTTGCCGGCCGCCAGCAGCAAATCGCGGACAGCCAGCGCGAAATCCTCAGGCAGATTGAAGAACTCAAGACATTGCCGCAGCTTCGGACTGCGCAGGCGCCTTCACCACAGGCGGCTCCCCCCGCCGCACTTCCGGATTTCACATTGGGCATAGAGGATGCGGCCCGCATGGGCAACGCGAATGCCAGGCTGACACTCATCGAGTTCTCCGATTTCGAGTGCCCGTTCTGTGGAAGTTACGTGCGGGAATCGTATCCCCGGCTTGAGCGCGATTACGTCAGCACCGGCAAGATTCAATATGTCTTTCGTCACTTTCCACTCGTGGGCCTTCATCCCCGCGCGATGAAGGCCGCGGAAGCCGGAGAATGTGCCCGGCTCCAGGGGAAATTCTGGCCATTGCACGATCGGTTGTTTGCCAACCAGAAGTCATTGGAACCATCGTCCCTCGTCACACACGCGCGTGCGGTTGGTTTGGATATGAAATCTTTCGAAACTTGCCTTGACGGGCAAGCCGCGTCCGCCGTGCGGGCGGATATTGGCGCGGGATCCCGAGCAGGAATCTCGGGGACACCGACGTTCTTTCTCGGTTTTGCCCAGGAAGACGGTTCGGTCCACGTTGTGGAAAAAATTGTAGGCGCGAAGCCTTACGCCGCATTCCAGTCCGTACTGGACAGGATGCTCGCATTGCCAGAGGCCAAATAGAACTTCCGTTACGTTGACCAGGAGAGAGCTATGGCTGGAATACCTTGTAAAGCAATTGTTGTGCTCTGTCTCACCCTTGGCGCACTCTGCGGCGTGGATGCAAAGGAACTGGCCGGCGGTCTGCCTCAACGCCCGCGCCCCCCCGCTTCCCTTACGTGCACACGCGACCATCTGACAGTATTTCAAGGACGTATCATCGAATACACGCGCGGCAAACAGGACATCGCTTTCCGCGTTCGCACCGATGAGGAGACGACGGAGAATTTCACGTTGAAGTGGGATACTTCTGACAATGCTGAAAAATGGTTTCTGCTGCGCGGTGAGATATTCAAAATCGAGGACTGGAAACTGATCGAAAGCGCTCCCGGCAAATTGCACGACGACATGCGCATTTTTGTCTGGGTCTGCGACGACGGATCGAAGCCTGTTCTCGACTGGCGGCCGAAAGAGATTTGAAAGTCAGAAGGAAGAGTCTCAAACACACCGAACTCTTGCCTTCTGACTTTCAACCTTCAGAACTCAATCATTTTCCAAGCCGATACTGCATCCACTGCGTTTGCAGGCGTAAGGTCTGGCCGGCGGTGAACCGATCCATGCAGGAATCATCTGTGTAATCCATGAAATCCCAAATCGGGTCGAGGCCGGGAGCGCTGCAGGTATCACTCAACGCCGGACAACCAAAGTTAGCAGATTTTTCCGCTGGTGTGTCACTTACTGAATCGCCCTTAGGTGTGCATCCGCCCTGGAAAGTGTGATACAGACCAACCCAGTGCGACCTCGTGCGTCGCTGTATCCCCTAAGTTGTAGGGAACGGCCGAGCCACCCGGCAGTGAGCTGTTCAGGATTACAACACCGTCCTGCTTTGGAGCCCTGGCGTAGCTCGATGGGAAAGTAGCCCAGCCGAGCAATCCTCCTTGAAGGTTGGCGATGTAAATATTAAGGTCATCAGCCGTTCCCTGGCGAAGGGTGGCCTTCATTTGAGCCTCAGCCGTACTCCCCTGGGTAAGGTTATACCAGGCATCGTTATTTGTGCGAGTAGGTGTCCCAACCAGATCAAACGTAACGTCACTGGCAGCATAGGCTGCATTTAACACAGCAATCTGCGCCACAATGTCCCCATCTGCGACAAATCCGGCACCAATGGCAGACTGAATAACGTGAGCATAGACATTGACGGTCTGCGTGCCTGGCCATACCCCACCGCCACCACCACCGCCGCCTGGCTTGGCGCCAGGCTCAACCGAGCCTCTGTCCGCGTCCGCTTCCTCACGGGTTCCGCACCTCAGCCCATTTTCGACAAAAGCCTGTTGCGAAATGTACTGCGTACCATCAGGCCCGACGAATGTTCCATCCGGCTGGTGCCCGGGCCGTAATTGCTGCTGGCCTCGTCCTGGCGCCTGTGCCGTAACGCTGTGCGTGGAAAATTCCCTGAACGAAATAACCAGGGCAAGACACATTGCCACCGCTGCTAAAACTGAATTCCTATTCATTGTGGTCTTATCCTCCAACGTGAGATTGCATCAACGCGATGCGCGGTGAGTATACACTCTGGCTGAATAACAAGTCTTCTTGTGAGGTCCGCAAAAAGAAGGGGGCTACATATTTAACCGGAGCACCATTACCGCATTCAGGATACCCATCGGGCACTGCTGCGAATTCGGAGTCTGTACCCAGAACCAAAAATTCGGGCCTTTTCTTGACCGTGCTTTGTTGAATGGATACCATTTCGGTACCTAAGGAGAGTCTCATGGCCACTCTGTTGATCAAGAACATGCCCGAAAAACTTCGAAGCCAGCTTCAGAAAACCGCGAAAGCGCATCAGCGTTCCATGAACCAGCAGGCAATTCTCTCCCTCGCGGATGCCCTCGATGCGGCGGCCGCTCTT
>CAMAWS010000013.1 GCA_945861845.1 Candidatus Sulfopaludibacter sp. SbA3
CTACTTGATGAGTGTGTGAAGAAGGTTGAGCCGCCTGCCCTGTCGCTGCACGGAGAAGTTCGGGGGGAGCAGCAAGACGAAAGGCTTTTCCGGGGACTCTACCGATTGACTGTCTCTGCCGGCGTCGCCAGGGATGTCGATGCTTTTACTTCGTCACTCGTGCAGACACTTGACAAGAGCATTCGGCGCAGGGCTGTGGTCATGCTAAAGCGCGGCGACCGGATCGATTGGCACCCGGTCCGTGTAAAGCTTTCACAGGAGTTGATGACAAAGGTAGCGGGTCTGAGTGACAAGGCGAGAGGCAGGATCTATTTCGGAGGCGAAAAGAATCCGACCAAAGATACGGTCGCATGGATTCCATTCCAGTCTGAACGCAATAGTGGCGGAGTCTACGTGTCGTGCCGGCCGATGGAGCCGCCCCTGGCGGAGAGGGAACTGGAGTTCCTGACAATTCTGGGCACGGTGGCCAGCGGCGCATTGGATCAAATCGAGGCACGACAGGGTGAACCTCGGCAATCCACACAAGCTGTCGAACTTCACGGCATGGTTGGAAACTCCAAAGTAATGCGCGACGTCTATTTTCACGTGGAAGCTGCGGCGCGTTCTGGTGCGACCGTGCTTGTGGAAGGGGAGAGTGGGACAGGCAAGGAACTCGTGGCCAGGGCCATTCACAAAAGCAGCGCCCGGGCCTCGGGTCCGTTTATTGCTGTTGATTGCGGAGCAATTCCCGAAACGCTTATCGAGAGCGAATTATTCGGTTCCCAAAAAGGCGCATTTACCGGCGCGGTAACGGATCGGCAGGGGCTTTTCGAAGCTGCGAACAAGGGAACCATTTTCCTGGATGAGATCGGCAACACTACTCCAAGTCTGCAGGCGAAGCTGCTCAGGGCAATCCAGGAGCGTGAGATAAGGCGAATCGGGGAAACGCGGTCCCGGCCAGTGGACGTGCGGCTTATCGCAGCCACAAACTGCGATCTCGACAAACTCGTCCAGGAAAAGCGATTCCGCCGCGATTTGCTCTATCGGCTGAAGGTGCTTCATATCGAGCTTCCTGCGCTTCGAAACCGTCGCGAAGACATTCCGCGCCTGGCGCAGAGTTTTCTGGAACGTTTGAATGCAGCGAACAAGACAAAGAAACATTTTGCGGCCAGCTTCTTCGATGGATTGTCGACTTACAAATTTCCGGGCAACATCCGGGAACTTCACAACATCATTGAAAGATCGTTCATCCTTTCCAGTAGCAATGCCATCACGGGAGTGCCAATCGAGAACAAGGATCGTGAGTCGGCGAGCAGCGATGATGTGTCCGCCTGGTTCAGTAATCTCACCGACGGGAAGATGAATTTCTGGTCGGCCGTCCACGACAAGTACAAGAAGCGGGATATCTCGCGCGAAACAATTACCGCCCTCGTGGATCTTGGCCTCAAGTCCACACGTGGCTCTTACAAGGCCCTCGCCTCCAGCTTCCATATCGATCGAAAGGAATACCGGCGTTTTATGGACTTTCTCCGCCGCAATCAGTGCCATCTGGATTTCCGGCCCTATCGAAAGGGCGCCGCCACCCAGTGATTTTTCGCCGCCGGGTTTGCGTTGGCAATCGTGTATTCTAGGCGGCAATGGAACTGAAGCTGGTTGTCTTCCTCGCGTTTACGAGTGTTGCCCTGGTGGTGAACACCCTGCTCATCTGGTTCGCCTACAAGGCTTTTGCAGGCGTCGTTACTCGTGTATCCGAGACCGCAACAGACTTTGGGAAGAGCAGGGAAACGGTAGCGGTCGTGAATTCGGTAAAAGTGGCAGCGGAGCAAGCGCGCAAGGCGACCGAGATCACCAAAGAAAAGCTGCTTGCGTTTGAGCCAGTCCTTGAAAGGGCAAGCAGGAGTTGGTCGACCGGCATAGCGAAGATCGATGCGAAATTTGAAAGTCTCGAACAAAAGGCGGCGGCGAGCGGTAAGAAGATTCGAGACGCGGTTGCCAAGCCGGCTTACAAGATTTCCGCAGTCGCAACGGGCATTCACAGCGTGCTGGGCTTTCTCAGCCCGGGCGATGACGAATCATAAGCCATTTCCACGCGGATGCCACGATCCGGTCGAGGTCGCTTTCCACTGCCGTCCAACCCAGTAATTCTTTCGCACGATTCACCGCAGCGACGAGCACTGGTGGATCCCCGCTACGACGCAAAGTTTCCCGCACTGTGAACTCTCGCCCTGTCACGCGCCGGGCGCACTCGACAACCTCGCGAACCGAATATCCGCGGCCTGTACCCAGGTTAATTGCCTGAGACTTGACGCGCCCATCCAACAGTGCCCGCAACCCGGTAACGTGCGCGCGGGCAAGGTCAGAAACATGAATGTAGTCCCGCAGGCAAGTTCCGTCCGGCGTGGGATAGTCCGTGCCGAAAATCTTCACGTCCGGCCGGCGGCCGGCGGCGGCATCGAGCGCGAGGGGAATCAGATGGGTCTCCGGATCGTGGTCTTCGCCAATCTGGCCCGAATCGTCGGCGCCGGCCGCATTGAAATAGCGAAGCGACAGATACTGCAATCCATACGACTCGTCAAACCATCGCATAGCCCGCTCAAATGCGAGTTTCGTTTCGCCATACGGATTGATTGGCCGCTGTGGATGCGCTTCCGTGATAGGCACGCTCTCCGGCACCCCGTAAGTAGCGCAGGTTGAAGAAAAGATCAGATGCCGTACCCCGAATTCCTTCATTGCCGAGAGCAAGTTCATTCCCCCGGTGACATTCGTCCGATAGTACATCTCCGGATTTGCGTGAGATTCGGGAACTAGCGCCTTTCCGGCAAAATGCAGAACTCCTTCGATCGGGTACTTTGCAAATACGTTTTGCAGGTCCGAAGGGCTGCAGATATCTCCTTCGAACAGCGCAGTTCCACCCACAAATGAACGGTGGCCGGTGGAAAAGTTGTCGAAAATAACGGGTGTGAAGCCCGCCGCCTGCAGGGCCCTGACCGTATGGGCGCCAATGTAACCAGCTCCACCAGTGACTAGAATCACGATGTTTGTTTCCGAAAGTGCGCGATTGTAAGCCGTAGTCCCTGGTCGAGATCGACCTCGGGACGCCAGCCCAGGATATTCTTGGCGCGTGTAATGTCGGGACATCGCACCTTTGGATCGTCCACGGGCAGGTCCCGCGCCTCAATCGCGCTCGGGCTGCCCGTCAATGCAATAATCCTCCACGCCAGGTTTCTTACCGTGCGCTCTTCCGGGTTTCCTATATTGAACGGTATTGCCATCGCGTCGCCGGGCTCCGCCTGGATCAGGGACAGGATTCCCGATATCAGATCGGAAACATAACAGAAACTTCGTGTCTGGCTGCCGTTTCCGTAAATCATCAGCGGGCGCCTCTCCAGCGCCTGCACGATGAAGTTCGAAACCACGCGCCCATCGTTCGGCCGCATCCGCGGGCCATAGGTATTGAAGATCCGGACAATGCGCGTATCCACCTGGTAATAGCGCCGGTAGGCCATCGTTATTGCTTCGGCAAACCGCTTGGCTTCGTCGTATACCGAGCGAGGGCCGATGGGATTCACATTTCCCCAATAGCTTTCGGGCTGCGGATTGACGAGCGGATCTCCATATACCTCCGACGTGCTTGCCAGCAGGAACCGCGCTTTCTTTTCCTTCGCCAGCGCGAGAGCCTTGTGGGTTCCGACCGATCCCACGTTCAGAGTCTGAATCGGCAGATCGAGGTAATCGATCGGCGAGGCCGGTGACGCGAAGTGGAGGACGGCATCAACTGGACCATCAATCTCCATTCGCTCGGTCACGTCCTGCTTCAGAAATCGGAATCGTGAATTGCCAAGGAGGTGGGCGATGTTCTGCTCGTTTCCAGTGAGCAGGTTGTCGAGGCACAGAACTTCATAGCCAAGATCCACAAGCCGCTCACAAAGATGACTCCCCAGAAATCCCGCGCCGCCTGTAACAACCGCCCTCATTGCCGGATTCATTTCCGTCCCACTCCGTAATACGTAAATCCAAGCTCACGAAGGTTCGCTGAATCATAAATGTTTCGGCCGTCGAAGATGACCGGCTCCTTCATGAGCGATTTCATTCGTTCGAAATTCGGGTTGCGGAACGCCTGCCACTCCGTCACCACCAGAAGGCCGTCGGCGCCCTCAAGACAGCCGTAGTTTGTGCCCGAGTACTCAATTCGGGTTTCAAAGATCTGCCTGGCATCTTCAATCGCAGCGGGATCGTACGCCACAATCGTGGCACCTTCCTGGAGAAGCGTCTCGACAATAGTAATCGACGGCGCGTCCCTCATATCGTTGGTTCGCGGCTTGAACGACAGACCCCACAACGCGAACCGCTTTCCACGCACACTGCCGTAATGACCTCGAACCCTGTCCACGAAGCGCATCGCCTGAAGCGTATTCACCGTGTCCACTGCCTGAAGAATTTTCATTTCGTACTCGTGCTGCACGCCCGTTTGTATCAGGGCGCGAGTGTCCTTCGGAAAACAACTGCCGCCGAAACCTACGCCGGCAAACAGGAACGCGGGCCCGATTCGTGAATCCGATGCAAGGCCCTTGCGAATCATTTCAACGTCGGCGCCGACGTGCTCACAGAGATTTGCGATCTCATTCATAAACGATATACGGGTGGCCAGAAACGCATTGGCAGCGTACTTCAGCATTTCAGCGGTACGAATATCCATTAAGAGCACGGGTCCGCCGGTTCGAACGAAGGGCGCATAAAGGTCCCGCAGGATTTCCGCCGGCCTGGGATCAGCCGCCCCAACAACGATGCGGTCGGGCTTCATGAAATCTTCGACCGCCGAGCCCTGCTTGAGAAATTCCGGATTGGCGAGAACGTCGAAAGGTTGCTTCGTCTCTTTCCTGATTAACGCATGGATCTGCTCGGTCGTGCCGACAGGAACCGTTGATTTCGTAACGATCACTTTGTAACGTTCCAGAGAACGCCCGATCGCAGACGCGACTGCATAAACACTGCTGAGATCCGCAGCGCCTGACGGCTGCATTGGCGTTCCGACGGCAATGAAAATAACGAACGCTTTCTTTATGGCCGCCTCGAGATCAGTGGAAAAAGTAAGGCGTTCCTCACGGAGATTGCGCTCGATTAGCTCGGGAAGACCGGGTTCATAGATCGGGATGACGCAGTTCTTGAGGTTCTCAATTTTATCGGCATCGTTATCGACGCAGATAACGTCGTTGCCGCTCTCTGCAAAGCAGGCTCCAGCAACAAGGCCTACGTAGCCGGTACCAATAACAGCGATGTTCATTCGTGCTCCAGGTGCTCCTCAACGGCCGATCCAACCCTGGTAAGGAAAGTGTCCGATAGGGACGGGATCGCGCCAATACCCTCGTCGAGCAGGATTTTCTCGATGCGATGAAGGGGGAAAAACATGGTCGTCGGCTGGACACCGCTCTCTTCCTGGAAATTGATGTGATTCATCCAGTCCTCGAATGCATGCAGGTCGATCCCGCGCACTGTCACGCCAGGCGGACTAATTTCGAGAAGGCGGCCGAAGAAGCGCTCCTTCGGATTCTGAAGACTCACGATGACTATGGAATTCGGCTTCATGGACTGTGGATGAAAACGATAGTGAACTTAACCGGCCTTCCTCTTCGAGGGTAATGGTCGGTCTTCTATTGCCGGTGCTAGCAGGGTGGTAGCGGGCCTAAATTATCTTATGGCGACTCAGGTGGCTTAATCTCACCATTCTTCTCTTCGTATGCAGCAAGCGCATCGCTAAGAATGTCTCGGAGATATTTCGCCAGCGGCCAAGCCAAGCTGATAGATGCTCGCTCCTCAATCCTTAGCGTTTTTGTGCCGGACGGTGTTCGGTACTTTGGATTAACCGTAAGTTCGGCAACTCTAATCCGTATATCAACTCCGGTCCAATCAAGATTTAAGTGATTCCCGTAGATGTACTGGACACCTTCTCTGGGCGCCGTAACTTCCCGCAGAATCTCAGGCTCGTTCGGTTCGGGACCAGGATTCGTCTTTGTGTCATCCATTACTGACTCCAACTTCAAATGATTCATCTTCGGTGTGGCCGGACGAGATATTGACTGCAATCGCGGTCGGTACTTCCAGTCGCGGCCGCCGCTAAATCAAGCGGGCGTCCGCCCGCGATGTGCAAATCGCGGAAGGTTAGGTCTCTCTGGCCTGATTCCTGGAACTTAATCAGCTTGAACAATGATCCGTCTGACGACGATCCGGCGAGACGCTCTTGTGGCGCCGTCACCATATGAACACTGGCGGTGGGCGTAGCGTGAAGCCTGGCGGGAGGCGCGACGGGTCCCTTGAAGACCGGATCATCTTCGAATTTAGGCCGCTGTAAAGATTCACGGCTGAATTGAGCGGCATCGTCCAGCAATGTGCCGAACGTCTCAAAGGTAATTCTTAATCGCACGCCCAGCGCACGCGCCAGCTTCCTAAGCGTTTCTGTCTTCCAAGCGGAATAGTTCACATTTTCTAGCCGTGAAATCCCCGCCTGCTTTGTCCCGATGCGGTCCGCTAATTCTTGCTGCGACATTTGGCGCAAATCGCGGAGCACTCGAATTTGTGTCGCAATACTCGTATTCAGAAAATCTTCTGCGTACGCGTTTCGATATTCCTCATCCATTAACTCCCTTTTAAGAGTTTCATGGGATTCGGACATGTCGACACCTCCTCCTGGGATCTGATAGGACAAGAACTCGGTTTGCTGCAGCCTGCTCTCTTGAGCCAGCCGGCAACTTACCCCCAGTTTCAACGGCACCCAGCAATAACGTATATTCCGCCGCGACGCTGATCGGTCCCCTACAAAGCATCGGTCGTAGCATCACGTCTGCATGAATCACCAGTTTGTAGATGTCCTTATGAATCGGACCTGCCAGCAGCTTCGTGTTTTTCGCTAAATCGAAATCAATCTGACAAAGCCGATCTAGTTTCTGGTTGAGCATGGCCCTGTCTCGAACTGTCAGGCCATCCTTCCTGACCCACCGCAGAACAGCGTTCTCTCCTCGTTCGGTCAGAAAGTCCCACAGTTCTAAGGCCATTCTAAGGTCTCATGGAATCATAACGCAAACGTTATATTAGACGTTAACACTGACATAACGCGCATGTTGTTTTATCTGCATACTGTTGGAAACAAGTCTGTTAAATTTTCGATAGCCGCTCGGTCGCCACCAAGGATCAACAACACTGAGATGTATCGTCTACCTCTTCGAGGGGCGACAGGACCTAAAATTCCATCTTCCGAACTTCGCCTTCGACGACCAGCTTTGGTTCAGTCACGCGCTGAACCTCGTCAATCGTAATTCCCTCGCGAAGCTCACGGAGGATCAGCCCGCGGGCGGTTACATCAAGCAGGCACAGTTCGGTAACGATCGTATCGACGACTTCGAGGCCTGTCAGCGGAAGCCTGCATTTCTTGAGGATCTTGGGCTTCCCTTCCCTGGTCGCATGTTCCATGGCCACAATCACGCGCTTGGCGCCAGCCACGAGGTCCATGGCGCCCCCCATGCCCTTGACCATCTTGCCCGGAATCATCCAATTCGCGAGATTCCCGCGTTCATCAACTTCCATCGCACCCAGAACAGTCAGGTCCACGTGACCGCCGCGAATCATCGCGAACGAATCGGCGCTGGAAAAGTAGGATGCGCCCGGCACTTCCGTCACGGTTTCCTTTCCGGCGTTGATGAGATCAGGGTCTTCGGATCCCTCGATTGGAAATGGACCAATGCCGAGCAACCCGTTTTCCGATTGCAGGAGGACTTCCATCCCCTCAGGAATGTAGTTGGCGCAAAGTGTAGGCATTCCGATGCCGAGATTCACGGTGAACCCGTCCTTCATCTCGCGCGCGATTCGGCGGCTGATAATTTCGCGTATCGGCAGATCGCTCATTACGTGCCTCGCTTTCTAACAGTCCGCTTCTCAATACGCCTGGAGTAATTCGTGCCCTGGAAGATTCGCTGAACGTAAATAGCGGGCGTGTGCACCGAGTCTGGCTCCAACTCACCGACTTCCACTAAATGTTCGACCTCGGCGACTGTAATTCGGCCGGCAGTCGCCATAACGGGATTAAAATTACGGGCGGTTTTCCTGTAGACAAGGTTGCCCCACCGATCGCCCTTCCATGCTTTCACAAATGCAAAGTCCGCGGTCAGGGCGCGCTCCAGGATGTGCATGCGGCCGTTAAACTCGCGCGTTTCCTTGCCTTCGGCGATAAGGGTGCCGTATCCGGTTGGAGTGTAGAAACCCGCAATGCCGGCGCCGCCGGCGCGAATGCGTTCTGCGAATGTCCCCTGGGGAACCAGCTCCACGTCGAGCTCGCCAGAGAGCGCCAGCTTTTCAAAGAGCTGGTTCTCGCCGACATATGTGGAAATCATTTTTCGGATCTGACGATTGTAAAGCAGGACACCGAGACCATACTCATCGACGCCGGCATTGTTACTGATGACTGTAAGGTCCTTGACGCCTCTCTCGCGGATGGCAGCAATAAGGTTTTCCGGAATTCCGCACAAACCAAAACCACCAACCATGATACTTGCGCCGTCCTGAAGTCCGGCAATAGCCTCGAGCGAATCGCGCACCACCTTATTCATTCTGGTCTCGCTCCAACGCCTCCAGTGCTTCACCGAGGCGATTCATGAAAGACCGCACTTCATGCGGCAGAAACCCGGACGTTTTAAAGATATCGCGCCACACATCAACGGGACTCGCTGCAAGGCGCGTCATGGACTTGAGGCCCGATCCGGCGAAATCGCGGTTGGACGCCGTGTGCGCGGCCAGTACATCGGAGACAAGCTGCGGCAGATGGCTGATTTGAGCCACCAGCCGATCGTGGTCGTCCGGTGAAATCATTTGTGGGATGGCGCCGATAGCCGCGACCAGATCCAGCATGATCGCGGTGGCCTCCGGAGGCGTTGTGGAAACGAAACAAAGGAAGAATGGCGTCCCCTTGAATAAATCGGCGCTGGCGGCCCGGGGCCCGTTCTTCTCGGAACCTGCCAGGGGATGGCCGCCAATGAAGCGAACTCCGCGCTCTTCGGCCTTGCGGCAGATTGCAGCTTTTGTGCTTCCTACGTCGGTAACGATCGCGTGGCCGGGAATGACGTCGTCGAGCAACTTCAAGATCTGGCCGACGGGAGCGGCGAGCACGAACAATTCGGAAGCCTGTGGGTCCCCTTCGTCGACCATGCCCAGCTCCCGTGCCTCAGCAAGCGTCCCAGGCCTGTCGACACCGACAACACGAATGCCGGGCGCCGCGCTCTTCAGTGCAAGTGCCAGCGAGCCTCCAATAAGGCCGGTCCCAAAAATCGTGACTGATTTAGGCAATGCCATCGGGGATCTCTGATTTAGCCCTCTGTCCCCGAATTATCCGACGACGCAAGCTGCTCGATCTTCCTGCACTCATCGATGACGCGCTCGAACAACTGCCGCATGCTTTCCTGGTCCAGGGGCCCGCTGTTCTGGCGCCTCACGTTCTCGAGCACTGCGCGTTCGCGGTCCGGATCGTGAAATCGCATCTGCGTGACTCTCTTGATTTTTCCTATTTCAATAGCGCACTGGGAGCGCTCGTTCAAAAGCTCGACCAGCTTCCGGTCGAGATCATCAATTTTGCGACGCCAATCTTCTATGTTCATGCTCTCAGCCATTTCGAAAAAGCGGCTACACGGTCTACAAGATCGCGCTTGCCGATGTGCTTTTCTATCTCTTTCACGATTGCGCTACCCACGATGGCGCCGTCGGCCTCCTGCCACACCGCGCGTACCTGCTCGGGAGTCGATATGCCGAAACCGACAGCAATGGGCAATTGTGTGTATGTCCGCAACGTTCCAAGAAACTCCTTCAGGTCCGCAGCGAGCTCCAGTTGCTCTCCGGTCACTCCAGTTCGCGACACCGCGTAGAGAAACCCTGTCGACGCACTCGCAATTTTCCTCAGCCGGTCAGGAGAACTGGTCGGAGCGACGAGGAAGATTGTATCCAGGCCGGCCCCCTGCATTATGCTCCGGTACGGTTCCGATTCCTCAACCGTGAGGTCGCTCGCCAGCACACCGTCAATACCGGCTTCCCCCGCATCCCTGGCCAGCCGTTCGAGACCATAACTCAAAAGCGGATTGAAATAGCTGAACAGAAGCAGCGGAACCTGCGATTGTTTGCGGATCTCTTTCGCCAGTTGCAGCACTTTCGGCAGCGTTACGCCGTGATTCAGCGCGCGCTCCGTTGCGCGCTGGATTACAGGACCGTCCGCTATCGGATCCGAAAACGGCACGCCTAGCTCGATGACGTCCGCGCCCGCGGCGGCCATCGCGAGTACAAGATCGCAAGTGATTTCCAGACTGGGATCGCCAGCCGTGATGTAGGGGATGAACGCCTTGCGCGCAAATGCTTTTTCGATCCGCGTCATATATTACCTATTCAAGTGCTGCCCAAGCTCCCCTCCTAAGTTAGGAGGGGTGGCTGCGCCATCAAGAAAAGCGGCGAAGCTACCGAAAGCGGCGCAGACGGGGTGGTTCCCCTGTGGAACCACCCCGCCCTCGCCTTCGGCTCGGGCACCCCTCCTAACTTAGGAGGGGAGCTTTGCTGAGCCATCCACGTCATCCTATCAACCGCATGACTTCGGCCACGTCCTTGTCACCGCGTCCGGAAAGATTGACCACCACGATCTGATCTGGCGACAGCTTCAGTTTCTTTGCCTGAGCCACGGCGTGCGCGCTTTCCAAGGCAGGGATTATTCCTTCAAGCCGGCACAGTTCGTTAAAAGCTGCGAGCGCCTCCGTATCATCAATGGATGTATAGGTAACCCGCCCCGTGTCGTGCAAGGTGGCGTGCTCCGGTCCGACAGCCGGATAATCAAGACCGGCCGAAACCGAGTGAGTCGGAACGACCTGCCCATCGGCGTCCTGCAAAATATACGAGTAGGTTCCATGGAGGACGCCAGGACGGCCGCCGGCAAACCTGGCCGCATGATCGCCGAGCTTGGGACCCCGGCCACCGGCCTCAACACCAATCATCCGGATCTGGGTGTCCTGAACAAAATCGTAAAAGAGGCCGATCGAGTTGCTGCCGCCTCCAACACAGGCAACCAGAACATCGGGCAGGCGTCCCTCCTTCTCGATAATCTGCACACGAACTTCGCGGCCGATCACGGATTGAAAATCACGCACCATGGTTGGATACGGATGCGGGCCAAGGACGGATCCGAGCATGTAATAAGTAGTCCGGACATTGGTTACCCAGTCTCGCATCGCCTCGTTAATTGAATCCTTGAGGGTCTTGCTTCCTGACGAAACGGGGATGACGCGCGCGCCAAGCAGCTTCATTCGGAACACGTTGAGTTCCTGGCGCCGGATGTCCTCTTCTCCCATGTAAACGTCGCATTCCAATCCGAGCAGCGCGCATACCGTGGCTGACGCGACGCCATGTTGACCGGCGCCGGTTTCAGCGATAACACGCTTCTTGCCCATCCGGACGGCCAGCAATCCCTGGCCGAGGCAATGATTGATCTTGTGCGCGCCGGTATGATTCAGATCCTCGCGCTTGAGATAAATCTTGCCGCCGCCCCACTCTCTGGTGAGACGTTCAGCGAAGTACAGGGGGGTTGGGCGCCCCGAGTAATTGCGTAACAGGTCGTCGAGCCGCGCGTGGAATGCGGGATCACGCTGCGCGGCGTCGTATGCAGCCTCGAGTTCCTCGATCGGATGCATGAGAGTCTCGGGAACAAATTGCCCGCCGTAATTGCCGAAATGACCTTTTGTGCTCATGATGACGAATCCATTAGCGCGACGTCCGCGCACTGGACGGCTTCAATGAAGCGTCGCATTTTGTCGTAGTCCTTCTTGCCGGGAGCAGATTCAACGCCGCTGGCAACATCCACTGCAAACGGATGGAGCTTGTTGACGACCTCCCCGACGTTCCCGGCGGTCAGCCCGCCGGCAATGATGATAGATCCGAACGCATTCGCCCCGTAGACCCGATTCCAGTCGAACACCTGCCCGGTACCAGGACTGCAGGCATCCAGGAGAAACGTTCCTGCACGGTAATTACGCATGACGTCGACCCGGAAATTCTCGTCGACGCGAATAGCCTTAATGACTTTGACACGCTGAATCATCGAGCAGTAGTCCGGCGTTTCATTGCCGTGAAGCTGGACCGCATGCAGACCCAACGACAGTGCGAAGTCTTCCAGGCTCTGCGGATCCGGATGGTTTACAAAAATTCCCACAACGGTCACGAACGGCGGAAGTTGCTCGATAATTTGCGCGGCCTTCGATGCCTCGATGCAGCGCGGGCTCTTTTCGTAAAAGTTCAGGCCGATAGCGGCGGCGCCCAGAAGCACCGCGTCGCGGGCGTCCTCAAACTCCGTGATGCCGCAAACCTTGACGCGTGTCACAACAAGCCTCGAATTGCCGCTGCGGGATCACTCGACGTGACGAAGTATTCGCCGACGAGGAAGGCGTCTGCCCCCGCGTCGACCAATCCGTTCACATCGTCCCGATTGTGTATCCCGCTTTCGACAACCAGGAGCCGCTCTTCAGGAATGATCTTCGCAAGCCTATGGGATGTCTGGAGATCCACTTCAAAGGTCTTGAGATTTCGATTGTTCACACCAATGATCATGGCGCCGGCGCCAAGGGCCTCGTCCAACTCCGTCTCATCGTGCACCTCGACGAGAGTATCGAGTTTCACGCTTTCCGCCACTGCCAGCAGGTCTTTGAGCTGCGCCGGATCAAGCATGGCCACGATAAGAAGAATCGCGCTGGCGCCGGCAGCGCGAGTCTCGTAAACCTGAAAAGGATCAAAGACGAAATCCTTTCGAAGCACGGGAAGGTTGGCGCTCTTACGCGCTTTGTTCAGCCAGGCGAGATCGCCCTGGAAAAAATCCTCCTCGGTCACGACGGAAATCGCGACGGCGCCAGCCTTGGCGTATGCGTGGGCGGTCTTGTCAATATCCAGGTTCTCGCTGAGCACTCCCTTCGATGGAGAGGCTTTCTTCAATTCCGCGATGATCCTCACCCTCCGCGGTGTGAGCAACGCATCATGGAACGATGGCGCAGCCGGTACAGTTTCCGCCATCCGCCGGACAATCGCTTCGGGCACACGCATTCGGGCGTCCAGAAGCCGCTTGCGCTTGGCCTCAACGATCTGTGCCAGTATGTGTGTGCTCTCGAGTGTCTTCATAGTCTTCCTGTGGGCGCGGGGCTTGAGCCCCGTGCCAGGATCAAACAGAACTCTTCTGGAACTGTGCACCGGGCTCAAGCCCCGCGCCCACAGGGTACGTCCGAAATCCGGCACCAGCCGCGTTGCTGCTATCGAAACGCCCGCAGGTCCAGCAGTGTTTTCAGGGCCGCCCCGCTGTCGATCGAATCTGCGGCAACACGAATTCCCTCACTGATTCCCTCCGCAGCGTCACCGGCGGCAATCGCGGCCGCTGCGTTGAGCAATACGACGTCGCGGTGGGGACCTCGGTTGCCCCGCAGCACGCCTTCAATGATGGCAGCATTCTCCCGGGCATCGCCACCACGAATCGATTCAGAAGACGCGCGCGCGATTCCAAAATCCTCGGGACTTATGAAAAAGGTCTTCATCTGGCCACGACAGATTTCCGTCACCTGCGTTCCCGCCGACAGTGAGATCTCATCGACCCCGTCATCCCCATGGACCACGAATGCGTGCTCCACTTCCAGTCCCGCAAGCGCATTCGACATCAACTCGATTACGCCGGCCGACGCGACCCCAATGACCTGGAAGCGGGCTGAGGCCGGATTGGCCAGCGGCCCGAGGATGTTAAACACGGTTCTTACCTTGAGCTGGGATCGCACGGGCGCAACGTACTTCATTGAGCTGTGAAAGCGTTGCGCAAAGAGGAATCCGATGCCTACCTCGGTTACTGCCCGTCGCAACAATTCAATCGGCATCTGAATATCAACGCCAAGGGCTTCCATGACATCGGCGCTTCCGCACTTGCTGCTTGCTGCGCGATTCCCATGCTTGGCAACCCGAACTCCAGCGCCAGCCGCAACAAAGGCAGCGGCCGTTGAAATATTGAACGTCCCGGATCGATCTCCCCCGGTACCGGCCGTATCCAAAACTGCAAGAGCTTCCCCATCCCAGAATCGTTCCGCCTTCTCGCGCATGACCCGGGCAAAGCTGACAAGCTCGGTCGAAGTTTCGCCTTTCATTCGCAGGGCGGTAAGGAATGCCGCGATCTGGGCATCCGTTGCCAGTCCCGCCATAATCTCTTCCATGGCCGATCGGGCTTCGGCGGCCGTGAGATCCGATCGATCGATGAGCTTCTGAATGGCGTCGGTGATCATGCTCTATAACGCCACGAAATTCTTCAGCAGGCTCTTGCCCACGACGGTCAGAATCGACTCGGGATGAAATTGAATTCCTTCGGTCGGGTAGTCCCGATGGCGCAACCCCATCACGATCCCGTCCTTGGTTTCAGCGCTGACTTCGAGACAAGCCGGGATGTTGGTCACCATTAATGAGTGATACCGGGTCGCCGGAAATCCCTGCGGCAAACCACTGAACATCGTCTTTCCATCATGGAAGATGTTGCTGATCTTGCCGTGCATGAGTGAAGGAGCGCGGACAACCTTGCCGCCGAACACCTCTCCAATGCCCTGGTGGCCCAGGCATACCCCAAGAATCGGAAGTGACTTGTGAAAATACTCAATGACCTTCTCTGAAATGCCCGCTGCAGATGGAATTCCCGGACCAGGCGAAATCACGATTCGTGACGGATGGAGGGACTCAATTTCCTCCAGGGTAACCTTGTCGTTTCGGAACACACGCAGCTCTTCGCCCATCTCCCCCAGGTACTGGACCAGGTTGTAAGTAAACGAGTCGTAGTTATCGATGACGACTATCATTTCCTTATTGCAGCCCGTTCTTGGCGATTGTAATCGCGCGCATCAGCGCCCGCGCCTTGTTCACAGTTTCCACGTACTCGTTTTCGGGAATCGAATCCGCAACGATACCGCCGCCAGCCTGGATGTAACCTTTATTACCGCGGACAACCAGTGTGCGGATCGCGATGCACGAATCGAGATTGTCGCTGAAATCGAGATACATCACCGAGCCTGCGTATACACCTCGCTTCGTCGGCTCGAGTTCGTCGATGATTTCCATGGCGCGCACTTTCGGCGCGCCCGAAACTGTTCCGGCAGGAAAGCACGCCATGAGCGTATCCCATCGATCGAGACCCTCGCGCAATTCGCCCTTCAACGACGAGACCAGGTGCATCACGTGGGAGTAACGCTCAATGAACATGAAGTCTTCCACCCGGACGGTTCCGTATTTCGACACCCGGCCCAGGTCATTGCGGCCCAGGTCCACCAGCATGACGTGCTCTGCCCGCTCTTTTTCGTCGGCCAGCAGTTCCTGCGCGAACTTCTCGTCTTCGGCTTCGTCTTTGCCGCGTGGGCGCGTTCCGGCAATCGGGCGGTAAGAGATTTCGCCATTGCGGACCTTCACAAGCATTTCCGGAGAAGAACCCACGATGAACGTATCGGGCATCTTCAGGAAGTACATGTATGGCGATGGATTCACGACTCGCAGGGCGCGGTAGACGTCAAACGGCGAAGCGGGCAATTCGACTTCGAAACGCTGGGCCAGCACGACCTGGAAGATGTCGCCCGCGGCAATGTACTCCTTCGCCGCAGTGACGGCCTTAAGATAGTCGTCCTTCGCGAAGTTTGAATTGATGACGAGATCTCCCTCCGAGGCGGTCACGGAAGGCACTTCGAAAGGCGCGCGGAGCAGCGTCTCAATTCCGGCAATCTCCGCCATTGCGTTTTGATACTGCGTCTCGATCGGCTCGCTCGTCTCGTCCACAAGCAGGTTTGTGATGATGTGGATCTGGTGGCGCACGTGGTCGAAGGCGAGGACAGTCCTGTAGAACATCAGCACGGCATCATCCACGCCAAGATCGTCGAGGCCGTTCTGGGGAATGTCCTCGACTGTGCGCACCATGTCATAGCCAAAGTACCCGACGGCTCCCCCGGTGAACGGCGGAAGGGCCGGCAGCCGGACGGCTCGAAAACGGGCCATCGTCTGGCGGACGTTCTGCATGAAGTCTGCGGGCTTGCCGTCACGGTATCGCAAGACGATGAAGGGATTGGATCCAAGAAACGAATACCGCGCGATGGTTTCGCCGCCTTCGACGCTTTCCAGCAGGAAGGCGTACGGACGGTCTTTCTCAAGCTTGAGGAATGCCGACACCGGCGTAAGGAAGTCGGCGATAACCGACTTGTATACCGGTATGACGTTTCCGGATTCCCGGAGCTTTTTGACTTCTTCCAGACTTGGTTGCATATCTTGCTCGTCTGACCTGGCCTGATAGCTAATGACCTGTGGGCGCGGGGCTTCAGCCCCGTGCCGAGCTCATACAGAAAATAAATTTGGTGGAGCTGGCTTGGTCCCAAACTCCCCTCCTAAGTTAGGAGGGGTGGCTGCGCCCATAAAGCAAATGCTGCGAAGCCTCC
>CAMAWS010000014.1 GCA_945861845.1 Candidatus Sulfopaludibacter sp. SbA3
GGTTATTTGCATATTGGGCACGCGAAAGCGATGTCCCTGAATTTCTTCATTGCCGCAGAGAACAATGGATTGTGCAATCTTCGCTTCGACGACACGAACCCCGCCAAAGAGACGGTCGAATTCGAGCAGTCGATCATGGAGGACGTCCGATGGCTCGGCTTTGACTGGCAAGATCGGCTTTTCTACGCATCCGACTATTTTGAAAAGCTGTATGAGTATGCCGTTCAACTTATTCGAGACGGCAAGGCATACGTAGACGACTTGTCGCCAGACCAAATTCGGGAATACCGCGGAACGCTGACTGAGCCGGGAAAGAATAGCCCTTTCAGAAATCGCCCGGTCGAGGAGAATCTTGACCTGTTCGCTCGAATGCGCGCCGGCGAATTCGAAGAAGGGCAGCGGATTCTTCGCGCCAAGATTGACATGAGCTCAGGAAATATCAACATGCGAGATCCCGCACTCTTTCGAATCAAGAAGGAGGCGCATTACCGGGCCGGAGATAAGTGGTGCATATACCCCATGTACGACTTTGCGCATCCGATCTCCGATGCCCTGGAGGGTATAACTCACTCGCTCTGCTCGCTGGAGTACGAAGACCACCGGCCCCTGTACGATTGGTTCCTGGAAAATCTTCCTGTTTCGTGCCGTCCCGTCCAGATCGAGTTTGCCCGGCTGAGTCTCAGCTACACGGTCATGAGCAAGAGAAAGTTGCTGACGCTGGTTCGGGACGGGCATGTACGCGGGTGGGACGATCCGCGGATGCCGACTCTCAGCGGCTATCGCCGCCGCGGCTATACGCCGGAGGCGATCCGGAGTTTTTGTCAGATGGTTGGAGTCGGCGCCAAACGAAATGTCGTTCTCGATGTAGCAATGCTGGAACACGCGATCCGGGATGACCTTAACAAGCATGCGCCTCGCGCAATGGGCGTCCTGCGGCCGCTGCGTGTTGTTATCGACAATTATCCCGAAGGCCAGTCCGAAGAACTCGATGCGGTGAACAATCCGGAAGACCCGGCCATGGGTACGCGCAAGGTTCCATTTTCCCGCGTCCTTTATCTGGAGCGTGATGACTTCCGCGAAGATCCGCCGAAGCAATTCTTCAGGCTTGCACCCGGGCGGGAAGTCCGGTTGCGTTACGCGTACTTCATCAAATGCAAGGATGTGATCAAGGACGATTCCGGCAACATTGTTGAGCTTCGATGCACCTACGACCCGGCAACGCGCGGAGGAGATTCTCCTGACGGCCGCTCACCAAAGTCGACATTGCACTGGGTCTCGGCGGCCCACGCGCTGCCTGCGGAAATTCGTCTTTACGACCGCCTGTTCAACAAGGAACGGCCTGACGATGATGAAGATTTCACCACATCCCTTAACCCTCAGTCCCTGGATGTCGTAAACGATAGCTGGCTGGAACCGCACCTCGGATCAGCAAAACCGGGAGACCGGTGCCAGTTTGAACGGATTGGATATTTCTGCGTAGATCCTGACTCTACGCCAGGCAAGCTGGTCTTCAACCGAACGGTCACGCTTCGGGATACATGGGCGAAGATTGAAAATAAAAACGCCAGGCCATAAGACCGCGATTCTCAGGACTTGATCCCGACGAAGATCTCCCGCCCCCACGGATCGGGCTCCATTCGCGCCGAGAATCCAGTCTCCGTCAAAAGCCGCAGCCAGTCATTTCTAGAAAACATTCCGAATACGTGCGTTTCGTTTTCCACTCTCACTGGCGCCGTGCGAGGCTCGCGCATTAGATAGACGAAATCCACGGTGTAGGTCGTGTCGCTGGGATCAGGGTCGAATGTCCACTCAAAATAACGAATGCTGCGTTCTTCACTGTCGTGTCCGCCATGTGTGGTCAACGAAACAAACGTTTCGCGAACCACATCAGGAAACAACAAGGCGACGCCTCCCTGCTTGCAATGGATAAAAGCCGTTTCCATCGCCAAGCGAAGATCCGATTCAGTCGTCATATACATTATCGCGTCGTGGACAAAGACGGCGTCAAACTCCCTGGCCAGACGAAGGCGGCGCATATCGCCTAAAATATGCTCGCA
This sequence comes from Candidatus Sulfopaludibacter sp. SbA3, assembly GCA_945861845.1. GTDB lineage: Bacteria > Acidobacteriota > Terriglobia > 20CM-2-55-15 > 20CM-2-55-15 > CAMBFR01. Next base: position 2,058 of record CAMAWS010000014.1, read on the forward strand.
CTCCGGGTTCAGCCCACCGCTTACATCGAGCATTGACTGCGATAGGTCGACCAGCGTCAACTGGAAGTGCGCCTTCAGGTGAGAAGCATTGTTTCCACCACCGCTCCCAAGCTCCAGTACGGTTTGTGGAGCCATAGGGCTGGCGTCGAGTAGCATCTTCCTGGCAAAGCCAGCTTCCTCGGCATAATCAGCAGGCGCGGAAAGCAAGGGCCACCAGGAAGCGAGTTCGTCGTAGAGTCTTGCTGTCTTAGGTGTGGACGGCATGGCCGTAGGCGCCTAGCGCCTGGATTGCGGTATCCAGTTGCTCTTCATTCACGAGCATGTAGTCGGTCTCGTGTGTGGCAATGGGGAAAATGCCGACACCGGCATTCGCAAGCGGCTCTGCAACGGAAGCAATGATGCCGTAGAATCCGAAATCGAGGGGTCCTTCAAATCTAAATGCGCGCCAGCCACTTGCGCCACGTACGTCACTCGGCAGGTATTTTTCGGAACAGACAATCGACAATTCATCCTTGGCCTGGGTCAGCGACCAGAACTCCCCCTGCATTGCCCACTTGGGCAGCGGCGTCCCGGGGTCCAAGCGGCACACTGCATATCGATCGGCTAACAACGTAAGTGTCAGAAGTGCCCGAGGCTTTGTCATTGTTCTCAATAGTAACAGGAGTTGTGCTTAAGGAAGCGTCTCAAACCATCTGTCGATGGGCCCGGAAGAACGCGGCCGGCGTGGTGGCCAGTAAAATCCGCAGTGCCTGTAACCACTGTCGTAAGGAATGCACAGATTGCCAGACGAACAGGAGCTTTCATTTACCGGGACTTCATGAAAGCTTCAACTTCCTCGACCGTGCGCGGGACCTTGGCCGAAAGGCTTTTCAAGCCGGTTTCAGTGAGTATGAATGAATCTTCGATTCGAACGCCGATGTCCACGTACTTCCTAACAGCCGGGCGGACTTTCGCGATGAAGGCAGCGTTTTCCCGGGTATCCGGTAGATTGTCGAGCGCGGACTGGCGAATGTATATTCCGGGCTCGACTACAAACGCCATGCCCGGAGCCAGTGGACGGTTTCGTTCACCGACGTCGTGTACGTCCATTCCAATCCAGTGACTGGCGCCGTGGGTGTACCACAACCTGTACTGGTCGCCTGACGCATCTGTGATCAATCCAAGTTTCAGAAGGCCCTGCTTGATTATTTCGACGGTCTTGTCATGGATGTCGGAGAGCCTGGCCCCGGCCCTTGCCACCTTCATACCCTCAGCCTGCGCCTGTAGCACAAGGTTATAAATGTCCTTTTGCGCTGAGGTGAACGCTCCGTTGACAGGATATGTCCGTGTGATATCCACAGTCATGTATTTGTAGTACGCCGCCGCATCGACAAGCACCAGGTCTCCGGACTCCATCTTTCGGCTCGACTTGCTGTAATGGAGGGTGGTTGCATTAGGCCCGCTGCCAACTATGGACGGATAACCCCAGTCGAACGCGCCGTTCTTCTTGAACACATACTCGATTGCCGCCTCCACTTCATATTCATATGCACCCGGCCGCGCAGCCTTCATGCCGGCGAGATGCGCTTCGCTCGAAATTGCGCCGCTCTCCTCGAGAATCTTCTGCTCGTAGGGAGTCTTTGACTGGCGCAGGCCATTCAGAATAGGGGTCGCGTCGCTCGCGGTAAAGCCGAAGAACCTCTCCCTCAATTTGTTGACGAACTGATAATTGGGCGGCAATTCGCCTGAAACGCCGGGTCCTGGCGCGAGCATGATGTGGAGGGCTGCGCGGTTTTGCTTTAGCGCCCCCGTGAACCTCGCATACTCTTGCGATGCCGCGGAAGCGTCGTAAGGCCGGCCGCTGAAAATTGCAGCAAGGAATGGCTCAAACTCAGTAGCCAGGTAAACCGTCGCGATTCCGCTCTCCTCGGTTGCCTCATTCTGGCTGAGCAGGCGCCCTTCCCAGTGTTCGCGGACGGGGTCACGAGGCTTCACGAACAGGATTTCTTTGCGCTCGACGTTACCCGGCATCAGGACCAATATGGTTTCTTCCTGGTCAAGGCCCGTCAGGTAGTAGAGATTGCTATCCTGCCGAAACTCGTAATCCACGTCGCCTGAGTACTGCTTAACTGGAGCGCTCCACAGGATTAGCATGGACTCTGGAGTCAGCCGCTCCATCAATCGCGCACGCCTCGCCTTCAGGTCATTCTGAAATTCCTGCCCGGAGACCGGGCCAGCCATTACTGCAATCAGCACGGCGATCAGAATCGGATATCTCACGGGGTTGATCCTCCTGGAATGCTCAAGACGGACGCCCGATCATCCTTATGCGGCACGAACGGACCGTCGACAAACCGAAACTTGACTGTATATGTTGAAGGCTTGCCCTGCATTGTGGCCATCGCCTGAAACGTGGCCGATCCCTGCGGCTCGAACTGCTGAGGCTCAACTTGCGCCTCCAGGGTTTGCGGAAACCTGCCGGATGTATCGATCAGATCCACCACGACAGATATTCCGCTTACGGTAAAATCCGTGCGGTTGCCCACGGTACCGCGAACAATGACCATGTTGCCTGTAATTTCGTGTTCGAGAGTCTTCAATGAAAGGGGCTGCGCGCCATCGGGCGCCAGGGGAATCATGGCCTGCAGGTACCGATCGTCCATTGGCAGCAGGTAAGAGGCGACATCGGTTGCCATCGTCGCGATGATGAATCCAAAGATGACTGCTATGGCAATCGCGCCATAAATGCGGCCATTATTCTTTCCCGCACCTGAGTAAGTAAGATCGACTTGAAAATCGTCTTTTCCGGGATCAGGCATAATTGGTTGGAATCATATCAAAAAGAGAGGGCCGGAGAATTTCAGTTACGAAGGTGAATTCTTCTGATTAAAGAATGTTCCTTCGGCACTAAATTTTCCGGCCCTCTCCAGTGGAAAAATGATCGGCCGCGAATGGAAGCCCCTGTGCAAAGAGCGACGGCGCAAAAGCTAAGGCAAGGAGGCAGCCATAAAATAATTCTATTTCTTCTCTTCTTTGTCTTTCTTGCCAGCCTTCTTGTCTTCCTTGCCCTTGGCCTTGTCCGTTTTCTCCGCTTTCTTCACTGCAAGCTCACTACCCAGCAATTCAATAATAGCGAGATCGGCGCCATCGCCTTTGCGGTTTCCGAGCTTGATGATTCGGCTGTAACCGCCTTTGCGGTCCGCAAAACGGGGCGCTATCGTATCGAAAACTCTCTTGGCTGCGCTTTCCTTCAACACATAGGCCAGGACCTGCCGCCGGGCATGCAGGCTGTCCTGCTTGCCGAGAGTAATCATTTTTTCAGCCAGAGGCCTGATTTCCTTGGCCTTCGGAAGCGTCGTCATCACCCGCTCGTGTTCGAGCAGCGATGTCACCATGTTTCGCAGCAAGGCTCGCCGGTGCGTGCTATTGCGGCTCAGCTTCCGATTTGTGTTTCTGTGTCGCATGTCATTTCCTCACTAAACTGCCTGGTCCGCAGACTCGCGCTTGATTGGCCGGCCGGCATCATCCATCTTCATACCAAGCTCAAGGCCCATGTGGGCAAGGATCTCCTTGATCTCGTTGAGAGACTTCCGACCGAAGTTCTTGGTCTTAAGCATCTCCGCTTCGGACTTCGTCACAAGTTCGCCTATTGTTCGGATATTGGCGTTCTTAAGGCAGTTGTATGAACGCACCGAAAGTTCAAGTTCGTCTACGGACTTGTTCAGGTGCTCGAGAACGGCATCCTGGCGAATTTCGGCGGGCTCCTCAACAGCCTCTACCTTCTCTTCAAACTGAATGAAGATCTGCATATGATCCTTGATCAGTTTTGCCGCGAGGCCCAGGGAATCCTGGGGTGTAATTGACCCATTCGTCCAGATTTCGATGGTTAGTTTGTCGTAGTCCGTAACCTGCCCCAGGCGCGCAGCTTCAACGTAGTAATTCACTTTGCGCACAGGCGAATGGACGGAATCGACCGGAATGTATCCGATACCTAGATCTTCATCAAAGTTCCGGTCGGCCGAAACGTAACCGCGCCCGTTCTGGACGCGCATCTCGATCTGCAATGACCCACCCTCGCTGACTGTCCCTATGTACACATTCTTGTCGAGAATTTCGACTGTAGCATCGTGCTCGATCTGGCCAGAAGTGTATGAGCCTGGACCGGAGGCCTTCAGGTATATCGTCTTCGGCTCGTCGCCATGCAGCTTCAACGGGATCTGCTTGAGATTGAGGATGATGTCTGTGGCATCTTCGACGGCGCCAGGAATCGACGAAAACTCGTGCAGCACGCCTTCGATCTTGATGGCGGTAATCGCAGCGCCTTCAATCGAAGAGAGCAGTACACGACGGAGAGCATTACCAATCGTCGTGCCGAATCCGCGCTCAAACGGCTGGGCTGAAAACTGGGCGTACAAATCCGTAGCCGGCGGATCACTGACAACGGTTAATCTTTTCGGTTTTTGAAAACCTTTCCACTGCATCTAATTTTGTCCTCGATAAGCTTATTTAGAGTACAACTCCACAATCATTCGTTCCTGGATGGGCAGGTTCACGTCTTCGCGTTTCGGCAGGCCAAGGATCTTGCCCGTTACAGCTTCGGCGTTGAGTTCGAGCCAATGAGGCGTACCACGGCCGCCAACCAGTTCGAGGGCGGTGACAACCTGCGGATTCTTCTTCATCTTCTCTTTTACGCTGATCTCGTGACCAACGGTAACCTGGAACGAGGGAATGTTCACTTTCTTGCCGTTGACGAGAACATGCCCATGACGGACGAACTGCCTGGCCTGGGCGTGGCTGGTCGCAAAGCCGAGGCGCACCAGAACATTGTCCAGCCGTCTTTCCAGGTGAGCGAGCAGGTTCTCACCGGTTACGCCCTTCTGTCGCGCGGCCTTCTCGAAGTAGTTGCGGAACTGGTTCTCCAGAATGCCGTAAATACGCTTTACCTTCTGCTTCTCTCTCAACTGGAGGCCATAACCAACGATCTTCGCCTTGCGGCCGCTTCCGTGCTGTCCTGGGGGGAAATTTCGCTTTTCGATGCCGCACGACGGCTTGAAACAACGCTCGCCCTTCAGGAACAGCTTCATTCCTTCTCTGCGGCACAGACGACATACAGGTCCACAGTATCTAGCCAATGTTTGCTTCTCCTTAAACCATTCCAATGGATGCCCTGAACGGCATCCTCGAATCGTACCGTTAAACTCTACGTCTCTTTGGTGGACGGCACCCGTTGTGTGGGATGGGTGTGACGTCCCGAATCGCGCGGATTTCCAAGCCTGCTGTCTGCAGTGCGCGAATGGCCGAGTCACGTCCCGAACCGGGCCCCTTGACGCTCACTTCAACCGAACGCATGCCAACTTCACGCGCCCTATTGGCAGCGGTGACGGCGGCCTGCTGGGCAGCGAAAGGCGTACCTTTCCGCGAGCCCTTGAAGCCCAGCGATCCCGCGCTCGACCAGCAGACAACGTTTCCTTCGAGATCCGCAATCGTCACAACGGTATTGTTGAACGTCGCCTGAATGTAAGCGACGCCGCTGGGTACGATCCGTTTCTCTTTTTTCTTCGCGCCTTTTTTCTTCGGCTGGGCCATTTATCTCTCCGAAATCTTCTTAAGTTTTAGCCGCTGCCTTCTTGCGAACGGCGATTGCGCCACGCCGCGGCCCCTTGCGCGTACGTGCGTTGGTGTGAGTACGCTGACCGCGAACAGGCAGTCCTCTTCGATGCCGGAATCCACGATAAGACCCGACCTCCATCAGACGCTTAATGTTGACAGATATTTCTTTGCGCAGATCGCCTTCGACGCGGTGCTGCTCTTCGATAACCTTTCGAATCTTGTTGATTTCGTCATCGTTCAGCTCGCGGACTTTCGTATCCACGCTAACTCCGGCCGCGCTGAGAATGTTGTTCGACTGTGCTCGACCAATGCCGTAGATGTACGTAAGAGCGATCTCGACTCGCTTGTTCGGCGGAAGGTCGACGCCAGAAATACGGGCCATTAGAAAACCTCCTTCACATTTCGCATTGCGACTTTTGACTTTCGAATTTTAGAAAACATTATCCCTGCCGCTGCTTGTGCTTCGTGTTGACGCAGATCACGCGAACGACGCGCTTCCGGTGCACGACTTTGCACTTGTCACAGATTTTCTTTACCGACGCTCTAACTTTCATATTTGCCTCAAACCAATGCGAACTTCCCAGTTCGCATTTCGAAACTATTTATACCTATACACGATCCTGCCGCGCGTCAGGTCATAGGGCGACAACTCGACAGCGACCTTGTCGCCAGGAAGGATACGAATGAAATTCTTTCGCATTTTCCCCGAAATATGCGCCAGGACCTGATGCTTGTTCTCCAATTCAACACGAAACATTGCGTTCGGCAGGGGCTCGACCACGGTCGCGATTACCTCGATGGCGTCTTCTTTAGGCAAACTTTGTATCCCTTCCCCTGGAAGCGGGCGTCATGGGCGCGTGAGCCTGCAACAAGGAAAGAATCTCGTCCGTGATCTGGTTGATCGGGAGCGAGCCGTTCACCTGGCGGTAGACTCCAACCTGCTGGTAATACTCGACCAAGGGATAGGTTTCTGCCTGATACGCTCGGAACCGCTCGCTGATCAGGTGCTCCTGGTCGTCTGAGCGATGAACCAACGAACCGCCGCATCGGTCGCAGACGCCCTCCTGCTTTGGGGTCCGGCTGTAAACGTTATAAATGTCGCCACAGCTCGAACAGAGCCACCGTCCCATCAACCTGTTAGCCAATTTAGCGGTATCGACTGCAATTTCGATCACGGACAGTTGATCGCCACCGGCCATCTTTCCACCGAAGCTTTCGGCCTGCTGAACCGTTCGAGGATATCCATCGAGAATAAATCCGTTCCGGCAGTCATCCTCCTGGATGCGATCGGCAACAATGCCGTTAACTATGTCGTCACTGACAAGCTCGCCCGCTTCCATCTTCTGCTTGGCCGCGAGCCCCAATTGAGTCTTCCGTGCAATCGCGTCACGAAGCATGTCCCCGGTCGAGATCTGGGGAATGCCCAGGTCACGCATGATCGCCCGCGCCTGGGTACCCTTACCGGCGCCGGGCGCCCCCAGCAAGATCACAATCTTGCGGAAGCTCAAGCCTTCCTCCCGCGAATGCGGCCCTTTTTCAGGAAACCGTCGTAGTGACGCATGATCAGCTGCGATTCGACCATCTGAATAGTGTCCATTGCCACACCAACCACGATCAGCAGCGAGGTACCGCCGAAGTAGAAGTTCACCTGCAGTCCCTGCGTAACGAAGCCAGGCAGGGCAGCGTCGAGTGAAGGCCCTATGAACGGAATATTCTGGACATGGAATCCTGTGATGATGAACTCAGGTATGAGCGCAATTACCGCAAGATAGAGCGCGCCGACAAGGGTAATTCTCGTCAGGATTGAATTCACATAGTCCGCGGTGCGCTTCCCCGGCCGAATGCCAGGAATGAACCCGCCGTACTTCCGCATGTTGTCGGCAACTTCATTGGGATTGAAGATGATCGACGTATAGAAGTAGCAGAAGAAGATGATGCCGCCAATGTAGAACACGTTGTACAGCGGCTCGCCGAACTGCAGCGCTGATGTGACGGCACTCAAGAAACGGTTTTCTGTTACAACCAATCCGAATGTCTGCGGAAACGTCAGGATCGACGACGCGAAAATGACAGGAATAACTCCGCCCGTATTAACCCGCAGCGGGAGATGTGTGGATTGGCCGCCAAGAACGCGACGCCCGACCACGCGTTTCGCATACTGCACCGTAATTCGGCGCTGTGCTCTCTCCACGAGCACGATGAATGCTACGACCCCGACCATCATGGCCATGAGAACTAGAAGCGTCAGGACGCCCCACTGATTTGTAGTGACCCGCTCGTACATCTCACTGATCGCGGCCGGCAACCCGACCACAATGCCGGCAAAGATGATCAGCGACATTCCGTTGCCGATCCCCCGTTCGGTAATCTGCTCACCCAGCCACATGATGAAGGCTGTGCCCGTGGTCAGCGTCAGCATCGTCATCAATACGAACCCAATACCCGGGTTGATAACGAACTGACCCTGCCGCTGGAGGGCAACGGCGATACCCAGGCCCTGAACGAGGCTGAGAATCACCGTGAGATACCGGGTGTATGTGGTGATCTTGCGACGGCCCAGTTCACCCTCTTTCGACAGCTTTTCCAGGTACGGCCAGACAACAGTAAGCAACTGCAGAATGATGGATGCCGTGATATACGGCATAATTCCCAACGCGAAGATTGTCAGCCTCGACAGGTTTCCACCACTGAACAGATCGGCAAAGCCCAACACTGTGCCCTGACTTGCTGCGAAAAAGGCTGCGAGGGCCTCCGAGTCGATCCCGGGCGTCGGTATGTGGGCCCCGATCCTGTAAACGGCAAGCAGGCCGAGCATGAACAGGATGCGCTTTCGCAAATCCGGTATGCTGAATATATTCTGAATCGCTTCAATCACTGGGATATCACCTCGCAGGCGCCACCGGCCTTAGTGATTTTTTCGCGAGCACTTTCCGTGAAGTAGTGGGCCGTCACTGTGAGCGGGCGGTCGATCTTGCCGTCTCCCAATACGCGCAAACCGTACTTGGCGAGCTTCTTGATAATCCCTGCTGCGATCAACTCCTCAGGCCCGATCTTCAATCCCTTGTCGAAACGGGACAGGTCACTGACATTAATGATGGTGAATTCCCGCCTGAAAGGGGCGTTGCTGAAGCCGCGCTTTGGAACGCGGCGATGCAGCGGCATTTGACCGCCCTCAAATCCCCGCTTCGAGTGACTTCCCGAACGGGACCACTGGCCATTGTGTCCGCGCCCCGCGGTTTTTCCATGACCCGAGCCAGGACCGCGCCCGATTCGCTTCCGCTTGTGCGTCGATCCCGGATTTGGCTTTAAAGTATGAACTCCACTCATATTAATAGTTCCTTTTGCTGCGTCTATCCTAAGACCCTCACAAGATGCGGCACCTTGGCGATCATGCCGCGAATTGCGGGCGTATCGGCCACATCTCTGGTCGAATTCAACTTGTTGAAGCCCAATCCCCTGACAACAAGCTTCTGCTGTTCATTAAAACCGATTGAACTTCGGTAGTACTGGATCTTTATCTTTGGCGAACTTGAAGCCGTCTTTTTGCCTGCCATTTTTTTAAATTACCCCAGGATCTCTTCCAGAGACTTTTCACGAAGACGCGCAACATCCTTGGGATCCTTCAGGCTTCGAAGGCCCTCAAATGTGGCCTTAATCACATTATGCGGATTCGAAGTTCCAATGGACTTCGTCAGGATGTTCGAAACGCCAGCGGCCTGCATCACCGCGCGAACCGCTCCACCAGCGATTATTCCTGTTCCCTCAACGGCCGGCTTCAACAGCACCCGTCCTGCTCCAAACAATCCCATCACCTGGTGGGGAATCGTATTGTTGGTGAGGGGAACCTTGATCAGGTTCTTCTTGGCAGCCTCAATCGCTTTTCGAATCGCCTGCGGCACTTCTTTTGCTTTTCCAGTTCCGTACCCGACGTGACCGCCTTCATCGCCAATCACAACAAGGGCGCTGAAACTCAGGTTCTTACCGCCCTTCACGACCTTCGTGACGCGGTTAATAGAAACCACTGTGTCTTTCAGTGCAAGCTGTCCTGCATCAATACGCTGAGTGATCAATTGGAACTCCTAATCAATTTCACAATCAAAACTTCAATCCCGCCTCGCGAGCCGCTTCCGCCAGCGCCTTAACTCGCCCGTGATAGATATAGCCGCCCCGATCAAAGAGGACCTTGCTGATTCCCTTATCGAGCGCTCGTTTGGCAACGATCTTCCCGACTGCCTTTGCCGCCGCAATGTTGCCGCCGCCCTTGGAAAGCTCGCCCTTTGTCTCTGCATCCAGTGACGAAGCCGCAGCTACCGTTGCGCCCTTCGCATCATCGACGATCTGCGCGTAGATATGCTTACTGCTGCGAAATACGCACAGGCGCGGTTGCGCTTCAGTTCCACTGACACGCTTTCGAATTCGCTCGTGAATTCGGAGGCGCACCACATTTGAATCTTCCTTGGGCATGACTACTTACCTCCGGCCTTTCCAGCCTTTTTCTTAAGCCGCTCCCCCGTAAACCGAATACCTTTCTGCTTGTACGGATCCGGTTTCTTGAGCGCCCTCATGTTCGCGGCGGTCTGTCCAACAAGCTGCCGGTCGACACCGGTAATCACCAGGTGCGTCTGCTTGTCAATCGACACGCTGATTCCAGGAGGAAGTGGATATTCGACGGGATGCGAAAAACCGAGCGTGAATACGACCGAATTCTTTTTTGATTCCGCTCGATATCCGACGCCAACTATATCCAGTTCGCGAGTAAATCCATCGGTGACGCCGCGCACAGCATTGGCTACGAGAGCCCTGGCCAGTCCGTGAAACGAGCGCTGCCGCCCACTGTCATCGGAACGGATGGCGACGAGGTCCTTATCCTTCTTTTCCCAACGAATACCCGGCGGGATCAGGCTTGTAACCGTCCCTTTAGGCCCTGTTACGACCATCGTATCGGGCTTGATATCTATCTTTACCTTATCCGGCACGGGCACGGGCTTTCTACCAATCCTCGACATTTTTCTGCGCTCCTAATAAACGTTGCAGAGAAGCTCGCCGCCATAGCCCTGCTTACGCGCGGCTTTTCCGGTCATTACGCCATGCGACGTCGTCACGATGCTTATGCCAAGGCCGCCCAGCACTTTAGTTATTTCATTCCTGGCAACATAAACGCGGCAGCCGGGCCGGCTCACCCGGTCTATCTTCGAGATGACGTTCTCGCCCCTGGGTCCATATTTCAAGAAGACTGCCAGGAAGTTCTTGCCGCCTTCTTCACTGGTCTTATAGTGCGAGACGAAGCCCTCTTCTTTCAAAATTCGCGCAACCTCTATCTTCAGCTTCGAGGCGGGCATCTCAACTTTCTGATGCTTGGCCTGGACCCCATTTCGAATTCGGGTAAGCATGTCTGCAATCGGATCTGTCATTTTCGTAGAACCTCTCTAGCGAATTCCTCAACTACCAGCTTGACTTGATCACGCCCGGAACTTCCCCGGCAAGCGAGAGCTGCCGGAAGCAAATCCGGCAAAGCTGAAACTTCCTGAGAAAGGCGCGGGGACGGCCGCAACGTTTGCAGCGGCTGTGGTAGCGAACCGCGAATTTTTTCTTCTTTGCTTCCTTCGCAATTGCCGAAGTACGAGCCATTGAATTCTCCTATTGCTGTCTGAACGGCATCCCGAGTTGCTTCAGCAGCTCGCGAGCTTCGTCATCTGTTCTGGCAGTGGTTACGATGGTCACGTTCATTCCACGGATCTTTTCCACCTTCGCGTAATCAATCTCAGGGAAGATCAACTGATCGCGCAACCCGAGCGTGTAGTTGCCTCTGCCATCGAATGATCGCGTGGATACGCCACGGAAATCGCGCACCCGAGGTAGCACGACACTCATCAGCCTGTCGAGAAACTCGAACATTCTCTCGCCACGAAGCGTCACTGCGGCACCGATCGGCATATTCTCACGCAGCTTGAAGTTGGCGATCGATTTCTTCGCCTTCGTGAGGACGGGTCGCTGACCAGCGATGCGGCCCAACTCGTCAGCCGCTACGTCCAGGATTTTCGCATTCGCAACGGCTTCGCCGAGACCCATATTTATGACGATCTTCTCAAGCTTCGGCACAGCCATGATGTTCGTATAATTGAAGTGCTTCATCAGGGCCGGCACGATTTCCTTGCCATACCGCACATGCAGACGGCAGGGCTCTTTGGGGCCCTTGGGGCGCTCTGGCTTTCCCTTTGGGGCGGCCTCCGGCGCCGCCGCACTCTTCTTTTCCTTCTTTTCTTTCTTACTCACCGTTCAGTTCCTCGTCTGTTTCTTGACGGCTGCGTCCCTTGCCAAAAGGTTTCGCGCTGTCGCGCTCACGCTTCGCGTCGGGCTTGCATTCGCAGCCGCTCATGCAAGTTCAATCGATCGCGTTTCCGCATTTACGACACACTCTGACTGTGTTGTTATCAGCAAGGACTTTCTTCCCAATCCGCGTGTGCTTGTTGCAGTTCTTGCACATGATTGCGACGTTCGAAATATGAATCGCCGCTTCCTTCTCTACGATGCCACCCTTGATGTTCCGCTGAGGGTTCGGGCGGGTGTGCTTCTTGATCATCTGAACCCCTTCGACCACGACTCTCTCCTTCTTCGGATTCACGATCAACACGCGGCCGGTCTTACCACGGTCCTTGCCGCGAAGAATGAAAACCTGGTCGTTCTTCTTGATTGGAGGAATAGGCATCAGATAACCTCCGGAGCAAGCGAGACGATTTTCATGAATTTCTTGTCGCGCAATTCCCTCGCAACGGGTCCGAAGACGCGCGTGCCGATCGGTTCATGATCGTCGTTGATTAGAACGGCAGCGTTCTGATCGAACCGGATATAACTTCCGTCCTTGCGGCGTTGCTCCTTCTTCGTGCGCACGATTACGCATTTCACTACCGAGCCCTTTTTCACGTTGCTGTCCGGACTGGCTTCCTTTACAGCAGCCGTGATGATGTCGCCGAGACTGGCCTTTAAACCTGTCGACCCGCCGAGCGGCAAGATGCACGAAAGCCTCTTCGCGCCGGAGTTATCGGCGACCTGGAGGATCGTTCTCATTTGAACTGGCATAAGACTTAAACTCCTGTAACAGAGGCCGAACGAATGACTTCTTTCAGGCTCCAGCGCTTGCTCTTACTGAGCGGACGGCTCTCCACGATGCGAACCATGTCGCCTTCGTGCGCCTTGCCGTGTTCGTCATGAGCCATGAATTTTGAACGCTTGGTCATGATTCTTTTGTAGACGGGATGCGGAACCCGCCGATGCACTTCGACAACGATCGTCTTCTGCATCTTGGCGCTGGTCACGATTCCGACTTTTTCCTGATGGTGACGCCTTGCAGGTTTAGTAACTTCGTCTGCCATTATTTTTAGCTTTCCTTCTCTTGAATGACCGTGAGCACTCGAGCGCGTTGCTTGCGAAGTTCCCGCATTTTGTTCAGAGTTTCAGTCTGGCCCATTGCCCACTGGAACCTCATGCGGAACATCTGCTCAACCATTTCCTTTTCCTGGCGCTGGAGTTCATCAACGGACATGTCCCGGATCTTCTTCACGTGATCTTTAGCTTTCATGACTCGGTCCCTTTTCAAGCCGCTGGACGAATTTTGTCCTCACCGGCAGTTTCTGTGCGGCCAGACGCATAGCCTGGCGAGCCACCTCTTCGGGCACGCCTTCCATTTCATACATGATCCTGCCGGGCTTGACGACGGCGACCCAATACTCGGGAGCGCCCTTTCCCTTTCCCATTCGGGTTTCTGCCGGTTTCTTGGTTACCGGTTTGTCCGGAAAGATCCGGATCCACACCTTGCCGCCGCGCTTCAGCGAGCCGGTGATGGCGCGACGCGCGGACTCGATCTGGCGCGAATCGATCCACGCGGTGGTCTGAGCCGCGAGGCCCCATTCGCCGAAGGCCACGGAATTCCCACTGTTCGACATCCCGCGGCGCTTGCCGCGGAATTGACGACGGTACTTGGTCCGCCGGGGCAACAACATAGTGGCGCTCCGTCCCCGTTCGCGTCTTTATTCGGCGGTCGTCATGACGGTCGCCAGCTCAAGGGGTGTCTGACCAGGCAGGTAGTCACCCTTGTAGAGCCAGCACTTCACGCCGATGACCCCGAAGGTCGTGTGCGCCTTCGCGAAGCCGTAGTCGATGTCCGCGCGG
>CAMAWS010000015.1 GCA_945861845.1 Candidatus Sulfopaludibacter sp. SbA3
GCCGTAACGCTGCCGCTCCGGGCCCGTTGATCGAAACGCTGCGTTAACGGCCGGGTCGTTCATCAACCCGCGCGCCGTGAAATAGTAGTCCCTCATCGCTTCGAAATCAGGACGCTGGATCCCGGCAGCCTCGATGGCCTGGAGCACCGAGTATTGCTCGGCAAAAGCCACGTCGCCGTCGGGACTTGCAAGATTGGCCAGGCCGTTGTTGGCGGCCACCACATCGAATGGAGCAAAGCGGCCCGGCAGGTAGCCCTGCTTCACCAAGCCCGCCGTGCTGTTCAATGCAACGAAACCCGGAAGCTTCTGTCCCGCTCCGCGATTTGGTTCGAGTTCCAAAGCGACGATCGATCCGATATTCGGAGCGATCTTTCCAGTGGCGCTGGCAGGACTGCGGGCAATCTGGCTCCACGTCTGCGAAAGCGTGTGTACGAGGGCGGTCGACATGCAGCTTCGCACGATCGCAATGCGGTTCAGTTGTGACGCAATGCCCGGCATGAGTCCCTCGGGAAAATCGATGCCGTTGATGGTCGCCGGCCGGAAGTCCTGTGGTGTCCACGGCCCGACCTTCAGGTCAAAGGTATCGCTCTGGCTTGGCGCGCCTGCCAGGAGAATGAAGATGACGTTCTTTGCCGTATTGAGCAGCATTGCCGGGGGAGGCCGATACGTCGAACTGGATTGCGCGAACAGATCGAGCGGAGAGACAAAACACCCTGCGACACCCGTGCCAGCGATCTGGAAGAACAACCTGCGATTGATTATTTTTTCCATACGCATCAATAGTTAAAAAGAAACTCCAGTTTATTCAGCAAAGCCCACTGCAGAGATTCTGCGCCGCGTTGCGCGCCCAGTTGGCGGATGATCCGGCCCGCCACAATGCTCTCCGCGGAAGACGAATAGCGCGACAGTGTTGCCAGGTACAGCTCCTCGACAATGACGAGCGGGTCGCTCGTCACGCCCAGGAGCCGCTGGACGTTGGATCCGCTGTTGTTCGCGTGAATGCGCGTCATCACGAAGTTCTGATTCATCATGTTGAGCGCCTGAAGTATCGACCCGATAGAGTTCCGCATCGTCAGGTCGCAGTCGCCCCGCCCGAAGGCATTCAGGAATTGTGCGACCTGCCCGTTCGAACGCGGCTCGCGGGTGTCGGGCATCTGCATTGCCCAGTTGACAGGGGGCAGGGGATAGGTCGATCCGGCGTAGTCCATCGTGTAGCGCGGTATGACTCCGGTGGCTGTGACGATAGCGTCGTGAATCTCTTCCGCATCGAGCCGCCGGGCGAGCTTTCGCGCGTAGTACGGAACATAGGAGGGACGCCACGTGTCCGGATACGATGAAGACAATTGATACGCGTTTGACTTCGCAATCAGCGCGATCAACTGCCGCATGTCCATGTTGTTGTCCCTGAACCACTGCGATAGCGCCTCCAGCAATTCGGGATTTGACGGCTGCAGTGTCCACGGCGCCGGCGGCGGATTATTGGGATCCAGTCTTGCGAGGTCGAAACCGTTGGAGGGCGAGACCAGCGCTTCGACCATCAGCTTTTCCCAGAAGTAGTTCACAGCGGCCCTTGCGAATTGAGGATCCCACGTAATGATGCTTGCGAGTGACTGGCGCCCCTTCACGCCAAAATCCGCAGTGTTGTCCAGAAACGGGTATCGGGGAGCGGCTTTGCCGGCGCCATCGGCGCCATCAGCGACGTCGCCATCTGTGCCGTCATCGTCGGCAGCCGCACCTTCGCGGGCAGTGCGATTGCCGGTGCGCGTGTTCAGGCGATACTCGCCCGCGGGTAAATCAGAAACGATGAATTTTGCGAAGAGGGGATCCGGGGCGATTTCGCGCTTCATCTGCGTGCCGGCAAAGAAGGCGGACAGGCCCCACATGTCGGAGCGCTTCTGATGCGCGCCCCAGAGATTGACCGTGTCCAAATGCCGCGCGCCGTCGTGACAAAGAAGGCAATCCACTGCGCTAATGCCAAGAAACGTCTGCGCGACACTTACGGCCTGACCATCGTAGGTGTCTTGAACGGGCCCCATCGGCACCGTGCCACCGACCACCCAATTCGCTGCCCCGTTCACCCATGTGTCGCCGGTCGCGCCGATGACCTCCTGCGCAATACGGTAGTAGGGCTTATTTAAGGACACCGCTTCCCTGAGGTACTTGTAGAAAGCGTCGCGGCCCTGAAGATAGCGGTTCACATTCGAGGATGGCCCGTCATTTTTGAACAGGTCTCCGAGGAACATGGTCCATTTGTCGACGAATTCTTCCGTGCCGACCAGTGAATCGATAATCGCGTCACGTTTGGCTGGATTCGTGTCAGTGACGAAGGAACGAACTTGCTCCGCAGTCGGAATACGACCTGTCAAGTCCAGGTATGCGCGGCGAAGAAACTCCTGGTCGTCCGACAACGGCGCCGGCCTGATCCCATCGCGCTCCATTCGGCCCAAGATATGATCGTCGATGAGATTCCTTCGCGGAATCGACAATGAGGTCGCCGCCGCTGACGCTTTCCTGGGCGCGACCTGGTCGGTCCATGCGGAGATCTCACTCCAATGCTCGCCGGGCACGCGAAGAAACCCGTCAGGATTATTCAGGTACGTGCAATCTGCCGAGGGAATCGCCAGAACAGGGAACACGAGGAATACTGCGCGCAGCCAGTTTTTCATGAAATCGGCCTTCCGGGGGTGGAGCGCCAACTTTACTATATAGCCCGGTTACTCCAGAAGAATGAAACCGGATCCGGCCAGTGCGACACCAAACCAAAGGGCCAGTCCCAGGATGCCACTCAGCCGAAGCCGGCGCACCGGAGCGTCGTCTTGACGCGTGGTCTTCAAGTAAACGGTGAAATGGAATATGACTGCAGTAAAGAGGAGAGCCATCTTTACCTGGAAGATTTCGATGGCCGCAATTTCCGATGCTCTCGACGCAAACATCAGCGACCCGGTTGCAACACTCGCCGCCATGCCGACCACCATGGCGCGCGCGGCAGGCGCCGCGACCTCCGTGACCGGCTGATCCGGAAGCAGCACTCCAAGCAGTCTCAAGCCGGAAACGAAGGCGCCTCCGAGCACTATCGTCAGGCCGAGCAGATGAATACCGCTCAGCAACCCCGTGAGCGCCGGCGAGCCGCCCACTGTCGTGGCCAATCTTGTCGCCTGCAACCATTCAAAGAAGGAACTGAAGTCGAGCATATTAGTGTTGATGCATGATCTGCATGTGTTCTGCGACGTTTCCGGCTGGCCGTATTCGCAGGAAAACGGCGATTCCCGCCGGGTGATTGCCGTAGACGGAATTCAGCTGGGAGGCCAGCCCGTACGTCGTAACCTGGTCACCGAGTCCCACGCTCACGGATGGACTCGGTGACCGCAGGTCACGTTCGTAGCCGAGTGTGTACCCCTGTACACGGCCAAACGGGTCTTCATGCACCTCCAGGACAGCCGGTGTTTCTCCAACCAGCAGAGTCCGGTCGCGGTCGACGTTTTCAATGCGCGTCCATGCCCAGTTACGGCTGAGAAATTAAATCGTCGATTAGGCCGTGTATGCATTGAAAATGTGCAGGTGATGAGATTCCATAATGACGCTGTTCGAAATGTGCGTGGAATCCTGCTGATGATGACCCAGCACGGCAAGCGGATTTTCGGAGGCCGAGGCGCGGTGCGGAAACGCAGTCGGGCCAGGCGCAGGCTCACCGACCGGAGCGCCGTAGGAGAACACCTGGGTCTTGCCGCTAACGCGAAAATCGTAACGGGCGGACAATTCCATGACGAATTTGTGCGGGTGCTGGCCATCCACTTCCCAAGCGCGGTCAAGATCCGCCGCCAGACATTGAACCCCGCATCCCGCATGGACCGCTATCGCCACCATCAGCAGCAAGCGAACGCACATAATCGCATTGTTTACCCGCGCGCTATCTTACAGCTAAGTCAGCGCGGCGAACGTTCCTCTAAAAAACCAGCTTTAGGCCAAACTGCATCTGGCGCGCAGGCTCAGCAGTATTGAAGATTCTGCCGAAGTTTGAACTGAAGGCGATCCGGCCGGGGATGTCGAAGTTGGCTTCGTTCAAGACGTTGAATACTTCCCAGCGGAATTCGACTCGAGTACGTTCCGTTAAAGAAAACGTTCTCGATAGCGAGGCATCAATGTTTGTCAGGCCCGGAGCAAGCACGACATTGCGCCCGGCGTTCCCAAACGTGAAGGGCTCCGGCAAAGCAAACGCAGAAGTATCAAACCAGCGTTCGGGATCGCGGTCGCCGCGCTTGAAGTTCGGATTGCGCAGAAGATGCGGCCGCTGGGCCGGACCCGTTCCGATATTGGCGCGGTCACCCGCGGTATTCACCGTGAACGGCGCGCCGGACTGCAATGTGGCGATACCGCCAACCTGCCAGTCCTGGGTAATCGTCCGCCATACGCCGGAGTTGGCGGCCGGAACCTGGAAGACCAGGCTGGATACAAAGCGATGACGGTGGTCGTAGCTCGACACGGCCTTTTCCGCATCAAGGTCATAAACGTTTTGCGGAAGGTTCGCCTCGAAAGCAGTTGGCCCCGGATCGGACGCGTCGTCAATGGACTTTCCCCAGGTGTAGTTGGCGCTGTAGAACAGGCCTTGCGCGAGGCGCCGTTCGGCTTTCAACGTCAGGGCGTTGTATGTTCCCCACCCGTTCCATCGAATGGTGCGGATCGAACTCAGCGCGGGCACGGGCCTGCGCGCATCGATCTGGCCAGGGCCCGGCAAGGGAATATTCAGCAGGGTGCCGTTGTCGGCGCCAACCGTTCGATTTCCCATGTAAGCAATCTCGAAAACTGTGCCGGCGATCAACCGCTGAACACCGAGCGTCCACGTCCCGGTGTATTCCGTCCGATAGTTGTAGTCCATCGTGTTGCCGCCGATGCTGCCAAGGGAACTCGACGTCAATATGTCTCTCGTTCTTAATGCCGGAACTGCCACATCGGATGCCGTATCGACGCTCTTCACGAGGAAGAATGGCAGGTTGCGCGCAAACGCCTGCTGCACGCTGTAGGCCCATTGGTTCAGAAAAATTCCATAGCCGGCGCGAATGACCGTTTCCGATGTTCCAGGCAGCGTCCAGGCAAGGCCGAATCGCGGCGCGTACCGGCGATAGCTCGGCCGCAGCAGACTCCGATCGATACCGGCTTCCGCGCTGGTCTGATATCGTACCGGGATCAATGACAGCGAGGCATCGGCTGCAGGAGAGATCCGGCCGGTGTTGTCACTCGAAATAATGAACCGGCCACCCGGAACCGACACGTCTACAGCCGACAGCCGGTTCTCCACGTCCCGCATATGCTGGTTGTATTCGTAACGCAGACCGACATTGATTATGAGTCCCGGCGCTGCCTGCCAATCGTCCTGCACGTATGCGTGAAGCCAGTTTGTCCGGCCATGTTCCTCTCCGCGGCCGATTCCTGCCTGTGCTGCCGTCGGAAATCCGAGCAGAAAATCCGCGAACGCGTTGCCATTGGTTGCATCGACGCGCGAGGAGGTCCACCGGTTGGTAAACGAGAAACTTCCGCGGGCGCTGTCCGGGTCGGATGGATTGAATCTCAAATGGAACAGGGAAGCGCCGAATTTAATCCGGTGTCTTCCTCGATTGATGAGCAGGTTTTCATAGAGATCGAAGCTCTTGTTCCTGCGGTAAACGAAACTCGCGGGATCTCCCATCGTGCTTTGAGCGCCGCCAAACGAAATCTGCGGATAGCCCGTGTCGCGCGGATCGCCTGTTACGCCAAGCAATCCGACCTGAGAAGCAAAATTGTTTCCCTGATTCTCGCTGACCTGGCCTCCGGAGACGTTCAGCCAGCCCATTCGAAGTTCGTTCAGTACGTTGTTTGAAAAGAAGTGCGAGAAGCTCAGCCCGGCGTTGTATGTGCGCGTGCCGACATTCCTGCCAAAGCCGGGAACCAGCGACTCATTCAATGAGCCCGTGCCGAACGGCTGAAACGCATTCACATTGTAAAAGCTGAGTCGTCCGAAAAACGTGTCGCGGCTCGATGCCTGTTCATCGATGCGGATATTCAACTGGTCCATATCCGTCGTTTCCCTGCCGGCCGACACGAGATTCTGTGTGGCTCCCGGACGATTGGGCAGCGGTACCTTCGAAAGGAACGCCTGCGCAATCGGCTCCAGCCGCTGCTGCGGTATCAAGTTATTGGGGAATGACGTTCGCTCCCGGGTGATGGAATTCGTAGTGAGCGGGTCATAGATAGCCGACAGCCCTGAAAAATCGCCCCGGCGCTGCGCCTCTGTGGGAACCGTGAATGTTTTTGTGAGCGAGCGCCTGATCCGCTGGCCTTCGTAATTCCCGAAGAAAAACGCCTTGTTCGCTTTCAAAGGACCACCGAGGGTGCCGCCGAACTGGTTCAGTCGCAGAGGTGGGATGGGAGCACTGGGATTGTCGAAGAAGTTTTTCGCATCGAAGATATCGTTTCGGACGAATTCGAAAAGTGTGCCATGCAATTCATTTGTTCCCGACTTCGTAACGACATTTATAAGAGCCGAAGCCTTGCCGCCGAACTCGGCAGGATATTGGGACTTCTGGATCTTGAATTCCTGGATCGCATCGACCGAAGGACTGACGACGAGGTTGTTGAAGTACTCATCGGTTACCTTGACGCCGTCGAGAAGGTAAATATTATGGCCGCTCCGTTGCCCTGCAACGTTGACGACCCCGCCGGCCTGCTGAAGCGCCACGCCGCGCGTTCCCGATGGCGGGCGAACCACGGCGTCGCTCAACAACGCAAGATCCAGGAATTGCCGGCCATTCAGGGGAAGAACAAGGATGCGCTGGTTTTCGATGACGTCGCTCACCTCGGCATTGCTGGTTTGAAGCCGTGGAGCCGCGCTTGCCGTTACCGATACTTCTTCGGCGATCGCTCCGATTTCAAGCGTGAAATCCAATCTGGCGGTCTGTCCCACCGTCAGCACAATTCCGGATCGGCTTGTTCTCCGAAAACCAGAGAATTCAACAGTAACGATGTAATCGCCTACCGGAAGACTGGGAAGCAGGAACTCTCCGTTGGAGTCCGTGAACTGTTCGGACCGAAATCCCGTGGATTCGTGGGCAGCGTAAACCGCGGCGCCGGGCAGAACCGCTCCGGTCGAGTCGCGCACAGTTCCAACAATTTGAGCTGTGTTCGTCTGTGCCAGGGCCGGCAAGGCCGGGCTGACGCCGAAGGTTCCAAGCAATAGCAGAACAGTCACGATCCGCAGCATGGCCGCTATTCTTCTATAGCTGGGAGGAAAACTCCAGATAACCTCACTTATCGGCGATCAGGAAAAGGTTAATTCGGTGCCGGATTTCGTCGCGCACTCGGCGGAACATTGCCAGTTGCTTCTCAGCGGGAGTTTCGGCCGGATCGTCGAAGCCCCAGTGAATCGGCTGAGCGCCGGGGAACACCGGGCATTGCTGTTTGGCGCGATCACAGACCGTGATCACATAATCGAACTTCTCGTTTGCGTATGTCTCAACGTCCTTCGACGCGTGATGCGAGATATCGATCCCCAGTTCTTTCATCGCTTCCACGCTGCACGGATGCAACCCCTTGGGACGAGTTCCCGCACTGAAGACTTCGAATCTGTCGCCGGAACTGTGCCGAAGCAGGCCTTCCGCCATCTGGCTGCGAGCCGAGTTTCCAGTACATAAGAAAAGAACGCGCTTCTTATCTGCCATGCCATTTCACCTTCTATATAGCCACCGGAATAAGAGAGTTGCTGCGGCCGCGCCGGCGAACTGAGCCACGATGAATCCTGGCGCGTCAACCGGTCGAATGCCCGAAAACGTATTCGTAAAGGACCTTGCGAGTGTGACCGCAGGATTGGCAAGCGCGGTGGATGCCGTGAACCAGTACCCTGCCGTGATGTACGCGCCGACGGCAAAGGGCGCCGCGTCCGAACGATTTCGAGCGCAGCCCCAGATAATCGAAAGGAGACCGAATGTCGCAACGAACTCGCTGAATAGCTGCGCCGCTCCGGATCGCACGTGCTGGGAGGCGGAGAAGATCGGTTCGCCAAACATCAGGTGCGCTGCTGCTACTCCGGCAAAGGCCCCCACTACTTGCGCGGCCAGATACCCCGGAACCTCTTCCCATCGACCTTTCTGTGAAGCGAAGGCCAGCGTAACAACCGGATTCAAGTGAGCGCCCGATATGCCACCAAACGCGAGGATGATGGCGACGAGCATGGCGCCGGTTGCAAGGGCGTTCGCGAGGAGAGCGATCGCGACATTTCCATCGCTGAGCCGCTCTCCCATGATTCCGGAGCCGACGATCGCCGCCAGGAGCAGGGCCGTCCCTGCGGCTTCCGCTACGATCTTGCGTGCATAGGTCATTGCCCGAGGATCCCGCCTACGAGCAGCAACTCGGTCCGCAGCAGGAGCTGGGTTTCGTGGCGCGAACAAAGGCGCTCATGAATTTGCCGTCAACTTGCGGCGCAATCGCATCCACGTCGATGCCTTGACCGGTGAGAAACGCGCGAGCGTCTTCGGTGCGGTAGATGCGTGTGGGTTCCACTTCAACGTTTTCAAAGCCGGCAGCAGTCAGCTTCGACCGGTACTCATTCTCTTCAAGAGCGCCGGCAATGCAGCCCACCCACAGGAGCACGCGCTCGCGGATCTCCGGCATCATTTCACCTCGTGTGACAACGTCGGACACGGCGAAGCGCCCGCCCGGCTTCAGCACGCGGAACGCTTCCTGGAGCACCCGGTCCTTGTCGGCCGATAGATTAATGACGCAATTGGAAATGATCACGTCTACCGAGCTGTCCGGAAGCGGGATGTTCTCGATTTCGCCCTTCAGGAACTCCACATTTGCCACGCCGGCCTTCCTCTGGTTCTCGCGCGCAAGGGCAAGCATCTCGTTGGTCATATCGAGGCCATAAACTTTCCCCGCTGGCCCGACCCGCCGCGCCGAAAGTAGCACGTCAATGCCGCCGCCCGAGCCGAGATCGAGGACGGTCTCACCGGGGTTCAGCGTGGCGAGCGCCGTCGGATTTCCGCAGCCGAGAGAAGCTTTAACGGCATCTTCCGGGATCTGGGCGGTCTGGGTACTGTCGTAGAGGGACGAGGTAATTGGATCTGTGTTCGTATCGCAGCAAGCCGCAGCCGTTCCGCAGCAGGAGGAACTGCCGCCTGCGAGAACGCGAAGCGCCGCCTCACCATATTTCTCTTTCACTACTTCCTTGATGTTCGTCGTATTCATGATGTCTCTCCTACTTGCAGCAAATGATTGTCTTCGGTTCGACAGCCTTGTTCCGCGTGCAGCATTCCGCATAAAGAAAGCCCACAAGCTGTTGGAGGGCTTCCGTGTTGGCCGAACACCACAGGAAGGTTCCTTCGCGGCGGACGCGCACCAGGTCTTCGTTCTTCAGCTTCTCCAGGTGGTGCGATAGCGTGGAACTGGGAATGTCGAGTTCACTGCCGATGTCGCCGACAACGAGCCCGTCCGGATGCGACGCCAGGAGCAATTGCATGATGCGCAGCCGGGATTCTGTGCCCATTGCCGCCAGCATGTCCGCATAACGGATAACTTCGCCGGAATCATCCTTCTTTTTCGCATTTGGCATGGAGTTGGTCCTCATCTGTCTCTATAGTTCGATAATAATAGAAAGATCGAATCTGTCAAGCAGCAAATGGCGCAAGCTACGTGTGCGATTTATGGCTGAAGGGCTACCGCGGGTTCAAGGCGTGCGGCAATAACGGCTGGAACTGCACATGCTGCCGCGCTCGCAATCACGCTGAGAAGGACACCAATCAAAGGAAGATTTGAATTCCACATAGCTGGTCCCGGGAAGAACTGTTTCAGGACGAGTGAGCCGCTAATTCCCACTACCAAACCAAGCAGGATGCCGGTGCCAGCCAGTATCATTCCTTCGATAAGAAATTGGAATGCGATGTCTGCGGGCGTCGCTCCCAAGGCCCGTCGCAAGCCGATTTCGGCCCGACGCTGCCGCACGACAAGAAGCATCAGCGTCGCAATGCCGGCGATGCCGATCAACAAAAGGACAACTCCGGTGATCGAAACAACCCATACGACCGTGGTGAGCAGTTGCGATTGCTCGGCGGCAAGATCGGCGAGATTACGCACGAGCGTATCGTCGACTTGATAGTCCCACCTGCCGTGCCGGCCGCGCAGCAGACTTTGCACGGCAGTCACGGTCCGCCGGGAATCCGCTTCCGGCGACAGCTGGACATACAAATGACTCAACCATGGCCGGTTCGCTATCCGCCGCTGGTAGGTGGTCAGCGGAACGAAAACCTGATGGTCTTCGTCTTCACCCGCGAAGTTCACGCCCTGCGGTGCAATCTCGCCGATCACCGTGTACGGATTGTTGCCGACGAACACGATTTCACCGGCCTCTATCCCCTCCAGGCCGAGTTCCCGGCTCACAGCATATCCGAGCACGATAGTTCGCTCGCCATCGTCTTCGGAACTGAGAAACCTCCCGCTCCCGAGTCTGAAATTCCGAACCTTCAAATAATCAGGTGTTGTACCAACCAGGCGCACTCGTGCAGACCGATTCTGCGATCGAATGGTGGTTTCGCGAGCAACGACGGGAACGACAGCCTCCGCATTAATGGCTTCTGCGATGGCCGGTACGTCTTCCGGCGCGAGTGAAATGAAATGCTCCAGTTGACGAGCACGGCCAGGGAAAGGCGGCAGCTTATTAGGCGAGATGACCAGCAGATTACCGCCGAGGGCGCTCAAACGGGTTTGCATTTCTGCCAGGTTGATTTCTGCCAGGACTCCGGCCAGCATGATACCGGCGGTTCCGGTTCCGCAAACGGCGAGAGTGAGGAGTGATCGCCAGCGGTTCTCCGAAAGCACCGACAATGCGGCGCGGAACGCGATCGATATCTCTGCAAGAAAACGCATCGCTTTAGAAAGCCGTCACTCTGTCGTACGCAGAGCAGTTACCGGATCGACCCTTGCGGCCAGCCGCGCAGGCATCAAGCCTGCTGCCGACGACAGAAGAACAAGCGCCAGAGGAATAGCTATAACAACCAGGTCGAACGCGAATGCCAGATCTCTCGATGCAGCAAGCCACCCGGCAGCGGCCCAGCCCAGCGCGAAACCAGCCGCGCCGCCCAGAATGCTGACGGCCAGCCCTTCGGCCCAGATCTGCAAAAGGATGTCACCGGACGTGGCGCCCATCGCGCGGCGAACGCCGATCTCTGTTCGCCTGGCGCGCACCGCCTGCGCGAAGACCAGGCCGATCGCTGCGGCAGCAACGGAAGCGCAAAGAATGGCCAATCCAAGCAGGAGAAAGACAACGCTGCGAGACACACCTCTCGATTGTTCGGCGATCAGGTCCGGCAAACGAACGGCAAAATCGTCGGGCTGTCCCTCAGCGATCGAATGGCGTTCCCGCATGATCCGCTTGATGCTGGCTTCGACACGAGCCAGAACCTCGGGACTGCTGTCTGCGGTCTGTACCACGATTTGATCGAGGTACAGCCGCCTGTAAAGGCGATCGTAAAAAGTCGTAATGGGAATCACGATGCGGGCGTCACGATCTCCCTCGGCAGGACTGGCGCCTTTCGGCACAAGTACGCCCTTCACTTCGAACGGCACCTGGTTGATCGTAATCTGCGCTCCAATCGGTTCCTGCCCGCTAAATAATTCGCGCGCGACGGTCTGACCGATAATGGCAACGCGCGCGCTGGAATCCACGTCATTGTCACTCAGGAACTCGCCGCGATCGGCTCCAAATTGGCGAACGCCTGCCCATGGAGGCCGGACTGCAAAAATCCGGTACACACCATGTTTTCCGCCCGAGCTGACCGGGACGTTGTCTTCAATGCGGGTTCCTTCGATGGCCCTGGTTTCGCGAAGCTGATTTCGAAGCCCTGCGACGTCCTCGTCGGTCAAACTCGCGACGGTTGAACTCTGACCCGCGATCACTCTCGTACCGGAACGGATTGAAATAACATCCAGGCCAAAACTGCGTGCCGCGGCTTCGGCCCTGTCGCTCAATCCGCGGTCAACGGCAAGAGTAGACAGGGCAAGAGCTGTGCTGACGGCAACAGGCAGCGCCAGAATCAATGTGCGTCCGGGCAAGGCGATCAGAACCTGAACTGCAGCCTGCACATTTTTCAAGAACCTCATACCGTGGCTCCTTTCGCCGGCGTGGTTTCGGAAGCGATTCGGCCTTCCTCCAAGCGGATATGCCGCGATGCGCGCCGGGCGACCGCCGGGTCGTGTGTCACCAGAAGCACGGTTTTCCCCTGACCAACGAGGCGGCCAAACACGTCGAGGATGCTCTGCGCAGAGTCGCCATCGAGATTTCCTGTAGGCTCGTCGGCAAGAATGAGGTCGGCTTTAAGCGCCAGGGCTCGCGCGATGGCAACCCGCTGTTGCTGGCCTCCGGAGAGTTCACCCGGGTAGCGCCGGGCCATTCCTGCCAGATCGACTTCGCGCAGCAGTTCTTCGACGTTTGTACTATCGGATCGCGGAGACCGGCTGTACAAGTGCGGCAGCTTGATGTTTCCTTCCACGGTGAGGAACGGCAGAAGATGGAAGCCCTGGAAAATGAAACCGATTCGCCGGTTTCGCAAATCGGCTCGCTGCCGCTCGGGCCAGCCCAGCACGTCGTTGCCATCGAACTGATATGCGCCCGCGTCGGGATGATCCAGGCATCCAAGGACATTGAGCAGCGTTGATTTTCCGCAACCCGATGGTCCGGAAAGCGAAACAAATTCTCCCCTGGCAATTTGCAGAGACAGATCCTTGAGCACAGAAACCGTCTCGCCACGTCTGTCGCGGTAGCTTTTTCGAATGTTGATGGCCTCAATCAGCATCGTCCACCTCATGTTCTTGATCGCTGCGCCCTTTGCTTTAGGTTTCGCGCTATCGCGCTCACGCTTCGCGTTGGGTTTGCATTCGCAGCCGCTCATCTAAGGAGCGCGCAGCACCGTGTCGCCTTCTTTCAGGCCTTCGCGGATTTCCACAGACGTCTCGTCCCTCCAGCCGATCTGAACAGGCGTCTCGATCGTTACGCCGGCGTTAATGCGCAGGACGTACCAGCCATCGGACCGCGATTTGACTGCCGACAGGGGCAGCCGCAGCACGCCTTCTCTCGCATCGAGTTGAACGTAAGCCAGAGCTGTCATTTCGGAACGGAGGAGCGATTTCTGATCTGCATCGACATCGACAACGGCCAGATAGTAGACAACGTTTTCCTGCAGCATCGGCTGCGGAAGAATGCGCACGATCTTTCCTGCGAGCGTCTTGTCCGGGTGCGCATCCAGACGGAACCCGGCTCTCTGGCCGATTTGTATGCGTGAGAAATCGGCTTCATCGACGTACATGTGGAGCTGCAATCCGTCGGGATCCAGCAGCGTGACCACCGGAGACTGCGGTTGATTGCTGGTGAGTTCACCCTGACGCTGGTGCACTGCGAACACCTGTCCGTCTATGGGAGAACGCAGTACGCTCCAGCGAATCTGCACTTCGATGCTTCCGATGGATGCTCTGGCGGGAGCGAGTTTGGCTTCGGCGGTCGCGATATCGGTGCGGTATCTGGCTCTCACATTTTCCAGGGTAATCTCGGCACGAGCGTGTCTCGCCTTTGCCACGGCAAGATCATTGACCGCGGCATCCCACGTTTGCTGTGGCGCGATCGACTGCTTGAAGAGCGGGTCGAGCCGGTCCATGTTCCTCTGCGCAAAGTCCATTTGCGCTTTGGCCTCGGCCAGTGCCGCTTCGCCCGCGCGGACATCCGATGGTTCAAGCGCTCGAAGCGCATCGAGTTGCCGCTCGACGAACTGGGCTTCAGCCGTCAACTGTCGGAGCGAAGCCTGGAGGTCTTCATGATCAAGCTCGGCCAACACATCGCTGGCTTTCACGACGTCTCCTTCCACCACGCTCAGAAAGCCGATCCGGCGCGAGACGTCTTTCGGCATCGGAAAACCGACTCGAAGAAGGGCATTCGGAGCTGGCTTGACGATTCCCCTGGCTCTTACGGTCTGCTCCATGCGGCCCCTCACGACCTGAACGGTATTGGACGCAGCGGGCGCTGCGGAGCCGTCGGATGAAGAGTCCAAACATCCCCCAGTGCCGCCAATACACACGACCCAAACAACGAAAAGGAGGAGAAGTCGGGGGCTCATCGGCGCAATGATAGCAGAGGCTGTTTGAAAACCGTCCAAACGTCACGATGACGTTTTGTTTATTTTGGATTTGAGTGGGAGACGAAGAGAGATCTCGGTTCCATGCCCTTCGCGGCTTTACGCCAACCGAACATCGACGATTCAAGGATTCGATCCCCGATCACGCTCGACCAAGTGTGATAAAAAGCGATTAACGCAGTAGCTTGGATAAGTCAGGAGACGAAAATGGACGTGTGGCAACGATGGGTAACGCAGCCCCAGGGCGTGTGGCTGCGCCGGGCGTTGTTGCAGGTTCATCTCTGGACGGGTATTGGACTGGGCCTGTATATCCTAATGATCAGCGTTTCCGGAGTGGTGCTCATTTACAGGAATGAACTCTATAGGACGTTTGCGCCACAGCCGCGCATAGTCTCTGTCGTTGGGACGCGAATGGATGCAGAGCAACTGAAGGCGGCGGCGCAGCGCGCATATCCTGACTACGCAGTCACGGAACTGAGGGAGGGGAGCGAGCCGAACCTCGCAGTCGAAATCTCGTTAAGCCGGGACGATAAGGTGATGCTTCGGGCGTTTGATCCTTATACAGCAGAGGACCTCGGTTACTCCTTGCCGGCTGGATTTCGTTTCACGGCATGGCTGCTGGACCTTCATGACAATCTGCTGTCTGGCGAAACGGGGCGCAGGGCAAATGGTATCGGCGCGCTGTCCCTCGTTTTAATGTCAGTTACCGGAGCCATCATCTGGTGGCCGGGGATCCGAAACTGGCGCCGCAGCATGACGATTGACCTGAAGACGAACTGGAAGGCGCTGAACTGGAGCCTCCACAGCGCGCTGGGCTTCTGGTGCCTGGCTTTTGTCGTGATGTGGGGAATAACGGGAATTTACCTGTCGTATCCACAGCCATTTTCCGCGCTTGTGGACTACATTGAACCTTTTGACGACAACAATCCCGTGGAGCGAGTCGGCGATTCGGTTCTCTACTGGTTGGGCTACCTGCACTTCGGCCGGTTTATCCGGCGAGTTCCCGGGTGCGGTCCGGGTTGCAACACCACGCTCATGGCGGTTTGGGCCGTCTTCGGACTGATGCTCCCGGTGATGTTTGTCACCGGCGTGGTGATGTGGTGGAACCGGCTTCTCCGCAAACTCTAACGGAGGATTACAGAACCGTAATCCTCCGTATTCTGCCTACCGGCCTGGATACTCGCGATACACCGAAGTTGTGCCGTCTTCTTTAAATAAAAGGACACGGTAGGCCTGGCTCGGGACGTTCGGGACTTCCATGCCCGGGGAACCAACAGGCATGCCTGGAACGGCGAGGCCTTTGGCTTGCGGCCGTTCCTTTAGTAGCCGGTTGATCTCTGTGGCGGGCACGTGTCCTTCGATCGTGTATCCATCGACGACGGCCGTGTGACACGACTGGGCAGTGCGGGGAACACCATACTTCAGTTTGTACTCGGCAATGTTCTCCACTTCGTGGACCGTGACTTTAAATCCGTTCTCTTCAAGATGCTTCACCCACTGAGAGCAGCAACCGCAATTGGGATCTTTATAAACGGTAACGTCAGGCGTGGCTGCATACAGTTGAAGAAGCAGTACTGAC
>CAMAWS010000016.1 GCA_945861845.1 Candidatus Sulfopaludibacter sp. SbA3
TCTGGACCTCAGATTCTTCGGTGAGCAGCCAAAGGACGATCCTCGTCCAGCGGGGCGTACAGCCCCCGATGAACAGCACACGCATGGCGGAATGTGGATGAATCATCGTGACGAGGAGGAACCGCCCCATCTGTTCACCGGAACCTGCAACAAGCCCTGCGGGATGGGACTTCGCCATAAGACCCAGAACGTCGACCTGTCAGGATTCGGTTCAAAGATCCGGTGGTACGTAAAAGCGACCGGCTACCACCAGATACGCCCAGTGGTAAAGCTGGCCGACGGCAGTTGGCTTGTTGGGAATCATGGAGATGAGTTCACCGAAGGAGCGGACTGGCTGGCACGCGAATTCTCGATCAGCGATCTGCGGTGGCGCCGGCTCGACATTAATAAGGTAGTAACGGCAACGGGAAATCTATCCGGATGGGTCAACAATCCCGACCTGAGCAAGGTGGAAGAAGTCGGCTTCGTCGACCTGATGCCGGGCAGCGGCCATGGCCCGGGCGGCTATTCGGATTTCGCATGGATTGAGGTCTACGGAAAGCCGGTGCCCCGGTAGGAAGAAAACAACCATGAAACGCCGTGTATCCCTGGTTCTCGCTATTTCGCTCCTGGCCTACTTACTGGAAAGCTGCACGCCCACGGAGGCTCCGCCAAACGAAGCCCGGTCCTCCGCGAATCCGGAGCAGGCGCTGATCGAGGAACTCGTCCTTGCCAATCGAATGCTGGCGTCAAGTGAACTGGGCGTGTTGGATGCTTTTGGCCATGTGAGCGTTCGCAGCCGCACGAATCCCAATCACTTTTATATTGCGCGATACGTTTCACCCGGCATCGTCACGACGAGCGATATCATCGAAAACGACCTCGACAGCAAGCCGGTCGCGGGCCCGCGCCCGGACGAATACCAGGAAGTCTACATTCACGGCGAGATCTACAAGACAAGGCCCGACGTCATGGCCGTCATGCATTCGCATACACCCGAGCTGGTGGCATTCTCGATAAGCTCGGTCCCGTTGCGCAACGGCGATACGCCGGTACCGATATGGGACTCCAGGAAATTCAATAACGGCCGTTCCGCAGGCGTCAACAATGCCGCTTCCGGTCATGCTGTGGCGGAGACGCTCGGAAGCAACAACGCCGTGCTCCTGCTGGGTCATGGCGCCGTCGTTGCCAGCGGCTCGATCTATAACCTGGTGAGCAGTGCGAATGGCCTGCGAAATACGGCGCGGCTCCACCAAACGATGATCGCGATGGGCGGCTTATGGGATCCCAATCCAAGACGGGTTACGGTGCAGGCGGCTGCGCCGGCTCCCGCGCCCGAACAACCGGCGCAGCAGGATCCGGTTCCCAACGGCACTGGTGGCGGAAGAGGCGGTGATCGCGCCTGGGAATACTGGAAGCAGATGGTTCTCAAAGAGACCGGTGGAAGCGTTCCCGCAACAACTCCGCCTGCGCCGCAAGTGCCGGCGTCACCGGACGATGCGATCAAGCAGGACCTGGCCCTCGCCAGCCGCATGCTGGCGTCCCCGGAGCTGGGAATCCTCGATGCGTTTGGCCATGTCAGCGTCCGAAATCCGCGCGATCCCAATCACTATTTCATTCCGCGTTATGTTTCCGCCGGAGTCGTGACGGCGAATGACATCATCGAGAATGACCTCGACAGCAAGGCGGTCGGAGCCCCCCGAAACGATCAGTTCCAGGAAATCTACATGCACGGGGAAATCTACAAGGCCAGGCCCGACGTCATGGCCGTAATCCACGCGCACACGCCGGAGATAGTCGCGTTCACGCAGAGTTCGATAGAGCTCCGGCCCGTAATGAATGGGGGAACGTTTATCGGCGATGGCCTGCCCATGTTCGACATCCGGAAGTTTGATCCGCGGGAAACGATTATCACCAGCGCAGCTCTCGGCCGCGGCGTGGCCGAAGTCATGGGAAACAAGCCGGCGGTTCTGCTCACAGGTCACGGCGTTGCGATCACCGACCTCTCCCTGTATTCGCTGATCAGCCGGGCATACAACCTGCGCATGAACGCGAAAATCCAGCAGCAGGCCATTGCGCTGCGCGGCCAGATTGTCTATTTCGATGGACAACCGGCGCCCTCGGGACCAGTGGTGCAGCAGGCGCCTCTTGTCCCAAGCGGAGACGGTGGTGGACCAACCGGCTCCGATCGGGCATGGGAATACTGGAAACGAATTATTTCGCTGAATTAATCTGACTTGGGTCTATTTCGGGGACGGCCCCCTCAATCTCCTCGAATTACGACTACGGCACATGCACCGCTACAACCGGGACATGCCACACGGCGTAACCGTTGTCGTCACGAATCGTGGCGATCATTGAATTGAAGTGCCGGAGGAACTCGTCGCGCGTGAGGGCCGTGTTTTCCGAAACGGCGTCCGCAAACCCGTCCCGCCACGCCTCCCAAATCGAAGCAAAAGTGGCGCGCGGAACGCGGATGGTGTCGACGGTGATGTAGTCCACAGTAATGGCGCGGAGTCCAAGGCTACGCAGTATTCGGAACACATTACGGCCAATACGCAGATCAGTGCCCATGGCTTTGCCGAATTCCCGCGGACCCGCGGCCCAAAAGTCGTCCGGGTCGAGACCGCGAGTTTCGAAGTGGATCATCATGTAGTCTTCCGCGATCAGATGGAGCCAGCCTCCGCTGCGTGTCACGCGAACCAGCTCGGCCAGAACGCGGTCGGCATGCGGAATGGCCTGCAGTACGTGACGGCATACGACCAGGTCAAAAGTGGAGTCCGGCAATCCTAGTTCGAAAATGCTGCGGTTCTCAAAACGCACACGCTCTCCAAGGTTCGCAGACCGGGCGCGCGCAAGCCGAAGGTGGCCGTCGACGATATCGACGCCAAGCAGACTGGCGGCCGGCAGCAATTCCGCCAGGCGCATTGTGATTTCGGCGGTACCGCAGCCCGCATCGAGTACTTTTGCGCCGGCCGGCAGTTTGTAGCGGTCGAATAACGGCCGTTCCTGCGGCCAGATGGCTTCCGCCTGCGCCGCAAGAGTCCGAACCATAGACTCATCGGCCATCTCCCGCGCTTGTGGATTCAGATCATTGGTCATCAGCGGCTCCCCTGTTCATCGCTTTTTCCCTGGATTCGGTCGGTCATAGGCCGCCCCTACAGAATCGGCCTTGAGCGAAATCCGCTGTGCGGATCGAAAAACACGCAGCGCTAATGGTCCGCTGGATTCCCGACATTCGCGTTCCCGATCAATTCGTTTCAGTATGCCTTCCGGACGAGATTATGCTTGCAAATCCAACCGAGGTGGCTCGTAATTTCGCTATTCAAAACCCTAAATTTGAATTTTATGGCGTCGACTGGGAGGCCGAGATGAAAATCCTGAGGACGTTTGCGGTCGTTCTGGCGGTCTTGTCTGCGTCGGCGCTACCTCTTGAAGCGCAGTGGCTGCATTATCCGACCGCCGGAGTTCCTAGAACCTCCAGCGGATCGGCAGACCTGAGTGCGCCCGCGCCGAGGACAGCCGATGGCCACCCTGATTTCTCCGGAACATGGGACATAGAACACAACAGGCCCTGCCCGCCCGGCGGCTGTCCGGACGCGGAAATCGGCCAGGAGTTTATGAACATTGGCTGGTCGCTCAAGGACGGCCTTCCCTATCAACCCTGGGCGGCGGACCTGGTGAAGAAACGAATGGCCCGAAATGGCGGGGACGATCCCGTTTCGCACTGCCTGCCTTCGGGCATTGTGAAAATGCACACGTCTCCCCAGTTCAGGAAGATCATCCAGGCTCCGGGAATCGTCATCATGCTCAGCGAGCAAGACGTCAATTACCGGCAGATATTCACGGATGGACGGCCTCTGCCCACCGACACGATGTTGCCTTCCTATCATGGCTACTCGACAGCGAAGTGGGACGGAGACACGCTGGTGGTGGAGACGAGTGGATTCAAGGACGAGCTCTGGCTCGACCGCAACGGCAGTCCCATGACCGATGCCGCCAGGGTAACCGAGAGGTTCCGCCGCGTGAATTTCGGAAAGCTGGAAATTGAAGTCACAGTCAATGATCCGAAGGCTTACACGGCGCCGTGGACCATCAAACTGAATCACTTCATCGTGCTCGATACGGAATTGATTGATTACATTTGCCTGGAAAACGAAAAGGACATCCCTGCTTTGCTTAAATAATGGTTTCGCCACCTGTCTTCGGCAATAACGGGCCGATCTCGGTTGCGCCCTTGAATACAGTCTGGTTCCGCGAAGCCCAGTTCGAGTATTACCGAAAGCAATCAATCCGGCTTAACGGAGAGCTTGCTGAGAATCCGTACGAACACTCGACTCATCACCGCAAAACCACAGCCACGCCGCAGGATCTTCAAGGTCATTGACGAACGGCCACATTTTGACTTTCAATGTCTAAAGAGGACGACGGCGTCCGAGAGCAATTTCGCTCCGGCCGCCGTTTTTTGTTTACTAAGAGGCAGGTTGTCATGTCGCGATTATTTCTTTCGAATATCCCTTTTGACTGCCAGGAGTTCGAACTCCAGCAGTGGATGGAATCACACGGTTTCAAGGTCGAGTCCATTCAGGTCATCCTGGATTCGGTGTCCAACACGTCTCCGGCCTTTGGATACATTTCGCTTCGCGAGAGTCGTGATGAAGCCAGGGCAATCCGCGTTCTCAATGGCCAAAGTCTTCGCGGCAGTATTCTGGAGGTCAAGGAGGACTGGCGAAATACTGAAGACCAGGCCGGCGAGTTCACCAATAGCGCCGGCCTGTGGCCGCCCTCGAACGCGGGCGAGGTCAACCGCGTTATAACGCTGGACGATATCGCCGATCTCTCAAGTGACGC
Source organism: Candidatus Sulfopaludibacter sp. SbA3 (assembly GCA_945861845.1). Taxonomy (GTDB): domain Bacteria; phylum Acidobacteriota; class Terriglobia; order 20CM-2-55-15; family 20CM-2-55-15; genus CAMBFR01. The sequence continues at coordinate 4,831 of CAMAWS010000016.1, forward strand.
AGACAATCCGGCAGAAACACTCACAAGCGTGGTTGCCCTGATCGCGAAACGCTTCCATGCAGATGTCTGCTCCGCCTATCTTCTGGAGCCCGATCGCGCCAACCTGGTGATGGCGGCAACGCTTGGGCTTCGCCGCGAGTGCGTCGGCGTCCTTCGTCTTGGGTTGCATGAGGGTCTTACAGGTCTCGTAGCTGAAGAAGTTCGGCCCGTTGCAGTGGAACGTGTGAAGAACCATCCGCGGTTCAAGTATTTCAGCGAGGCGGGCGAGGAGCCGTACCAATCGTTCCTTGGAGTCCCTCTCATCGATCGGGGCGTTCTTCAAGGTGTCCTGGTTGTCCAGACAATTGAGCCCCGTCACTACAGTGATGAAGAGATCCGGATGTTCGTGGACGCGGCGGCACAGGTGGCACCTGTCGTGAGCCAGGCTCGCACTCTTGACCGCTTCATCGCGCCGGCGCAGGAACGGCTCTGGGCACTTGCCAGGAACCTGTGGTGGAGCTGGGACCACGACTGCGACAGTTTGTTTCGGGACCTGGATCCCATCCTCTGGAAAAAGGTCAATCACAACCCGATTGCCCTGCTTGGCGAAATGTCGCTTACACAGATCGAGCGCCGCGCGGGGGAACTGGCGATGCACGCCCGGATCAATTACGCGTATCGCCGCCAGCGCGAGTACCTGCAGGCAGACCGCACCTGGGGCGCCACGCATGCGGGCGCACTGCGGCCCCGCCCGGTCGCCTATTTCTCGGCCGAATTCGGATTACACGAATCGCTTCCAATATATTCCGGAGGACTGGGAGTGCTTGCGGGCGATCACATCAAGAGCGCTTCGGACCTGGATATCCCGCTGATCGGCGTCGGATTGTTTTACGGCCAGGGATACTTCCGCCAGCGCCTGGATGCAAGCGGCTGGCAGCACGAGGAATACCTGCCGACAGATGTCAATCGGCTGCCCATGGAGCCCGCAATCGGTACGGATGGCCGGCCGGTTACGGTAGAGACCGAAACTCGAAGTGGGTCGATCGGGGCAAGGGTCTGGCGCGTGAAGGTGGGCCGGTGCGACCTGTTGCTTCTCGACTCGAACATTGACGGCAACGCTCCCGAGGACCGCGAACTCACATCCCGCCTGTATGGAGGAGACGGACGCGTGCGTATCCGCCAGGAACTTCTGCTCGGCGTCGGGGGATTCCGCGCGCTGAAGGCACTCGGCATTACGCCCGGAGTCCTGCACCTCAATGAAGGACACAGTGGATTTGCCGTCCTTGAAGCGATCCGGGATCGCATGCACGAGGAAGGCATCGGCTTCGATGAGGCCGCCGCTCGAGTCTCCAGGGAAGTGGTCTTCACCACGCATACGCCCGTGCCGGCGGGACACGACAGGTTCAAGTCTTACCTGATCGAGGAGCATCTTGGACCTCTCCGTGATGCGTTGGGCCTTTCGCACGAAAGGCTCATGGAGTTTGGACGCGAGCACAACAACCCCAACGATGAGTTTTGCATGACAGTGCTGGGGCTGAAACTGTCGCGGCGGGTGAATGCCGTCTCGGCGTTACACGGCGAAGTGTCGCGGGCAATGTGGACGGGCCTTTACCAACTCAAGTCGGAGGACGCGGTTCCGATCGGTCACATCACAAACGGAGTGCATGTCCCTTCGTGGCTTGCGCCCCAGATGTTCCGGCTGTACGACCGGCACCTGGGAACGGGTTGGCACGAACACAGCGGCGAACGCCGCATCTGGGAAAGAATTGAGAGCGTCGACGACGCCGAACTCTGGGAAGCCCACCTCAGCTTGAAATCGCGGATGTTGGATTTCGTCCGCGACCGGGCCGTCGGGCAGGCCGAACGGCGGAATGAACCCGCGGAGATTCTGCAGAGACTGACCCTGACTCTCAGTCCGGATGCCCTTACCGTCGGTTTCGCACGCCGGTTTGCAACGTACAAGAGAGCCAACCTGATTCTTGCGGATATCGAACGGCTGATGGCCCTGGTGAACGACCCGAAGCGGCCGGTCCAGTTTGTCTTCGCCGGTAAGGCTCATCCGCAGGATGAACCGGGGAAACGCATCCTGCAACAGATTGCGCAGCTGATGCGTGATTCCAGGTTCGCCGACAAGGTCATCTTCGTTGAAGACTACGACATCGACGTAGGGCGCCACCTGGTCCAGGGCGTCGATGTCTGGCTCAACAATCCGCGGCGGCCCCTGGAGGCCTCGGGCACCAGCGGGCAGAAAGTGGTGCTGAACGGCGGGCTTAACCTATCGGTGCTCGACGGCTGGTGGGCGGAAGCCTACGATGGCCTCAACGGCTTTGCCATTGGGACCGGCAGGACCCATACGAACATTCAGATCCATGACGGCCGCGACGGAGATGACCTGTACAAAACGCTGCGGGAAGAAGTGATCCCTCTATACTACCAGCGCGACCATGATGGCCTGCCGCGAGGCTGGATCAAGCGCATGAAGCGAACCATTCGGACACTCGGATGGCAGTTCAACGCCGATCGCATGGTGATGGATTACACGTCAAAGTGCTACATCCCTGCGGCCGGGGCCACATCAAGCGACATGACTCCGAAATCGTGACAGTGGCGGCATCGGATTAGATTTGGGCTGACCCATGCTCACGCCTGTGCCCGACAAACTCTTGTTTTGCCGCTACGCGGCGGATTGGACCGACAGCAATGAAGCGAATTGGCATTCTCACTGCCGGAGGCGACACACCCTCACTCAACGCCACAATTCACGGCGCTGTCATGCGGGCCAACCAGCTCAGGATTGAGATGTATGGATTGATCAAGGGCTTTAACTGCCTCTTCAATCCGCGCGTACCCCACGTTCACCTTAATCCCCTCTTCCAGGAGATTCCTGAACTCGATCCCACGAAGGGCGGAACTCTCATCGGCTCGTCACGCGATTTCGTCGACCCTAACAAGAAGGACGAACTCGACCTGATTTCCGGCCGCATGAAACAACTTGGAATCGATGGACTGATCTGTATTGGCGGCGATGGCACTCTGAATGGCCTGCAGCCGCTGGCCGAACGCCTGCCGACGGTTCTCGCTCCCAAGACCATCGATAATGACCTCGGCCTCAACTATCCCAGCGAACCGGACGAGTGGGTGCGCACCAGTGATCCACAAGATCCATCCGGTTATTCATACAGGCGCGCTGAGTCGGATGCGTCGTTTGATCTCGATCAAATCGTCAATTACGCCACTCCCGGCTATGCCACGGCGGTTCTGGTTTCAGCGCAGGGTGTGGAGCGCGTGCGCACCACGGCCGAAAGCCACCGGCGCATTGCGATCATCGAGGTCATGGGACGGCACTCCGGTTACATCGCGCTAGGCACTGCATACGGCCAGCCGGACATTATTCTTATCCCCGAACATCCTGTTAACTTCGAACTGCTTGTCGACCGCGTCAAGTACCTGTACGACCTGCAGAAGAACGTCGTGATCGTCTGCGGCGAGGGGATTGTCGACGAACTGGGCAATGAACTCGGCGCGGAATCCAATACCACCGACACTGGAGGTAACGTGGCGCTTAGCGGCGCAGCGGATGCATTGCGGGCGAGAATGATCCAGATGATCGGCGACAACTACTTCCAGCGGTACCGGCGCGGCAATTCAGCCAGGGAAGCCATCTTCACCCGCAAAGTCGGTCATACACAGCGTGGCGGACGTCCGATCCTGTTCGACCGATTCTACGCGGCACTGCTCGGAGCAAAAGCCGTGGATCTGCTGGTGGAGGGACGCAACAACGCAGTTTCGATTCTTCAGTACGATTTCAAGAGGGGGTTTCACGTCGAAGGTTACGACGCGAATCGCTTTCGGGATCGTTGGGGCTTGATACATCCGCGTTACATGCATCACTCGCTCTATGATCCCAGGCTGATGAAGCCTTCCAAAATGGGCAACGACTATCTGCTTCCCATCTTCACCGGCGCCATTGGAAGCGACGATGCAGAGCACATGCGCCAGACGCTGTTCGATCCCGGTAACCTTGCACAGCCTTATCACTCCATCAATACGGACGTCCACAAACGTATCCGCTATCTCTCCGCAGAGGGTTGACGTCTTCTCTGCTCGCATAACGGCGGTAATCAGGAAAGGCTTGAGGCCCGGAGGGCCGTCAGAGTATATCCACGTTCGTAAGGGCGTGGATATAGATCGCGAGAGAGGAGAGCCACGGAGTGGCGACAGATTTCCAGCAGGTTGGGAAAGACAAGTAATTCGCCTGCGCCGAATTACTGTTTCTTGTTTTCGTACTCCACTTCGAGCCAGGCAGCGAATGCAGGAAACGTCGAGCGGTCAACAAAGGCCAGTTTATCGCCTGCCTTGTACTTTGCGAGCCGCTCCGCGAGGAAGAAGCCGGAAGAGGGGCCGCTCACATAGACGTCCACTGGAAGAACTTTGCGGAAGACTTCGAATGTGTGCCGCATGCCTGCATCGGAGTAGTTGGGATCCTTGCTGAAATTTTCGGGAATGTTCTGTCCGCAGCAATACTGAAAAACGGTGTAGTCCTGGTTCCCTTCGCGGACTTTAAACGAAAAACTTGTCGATCCAGGAGTGTGACCGGGGATCGTGTATGCCTGAATGCTCAATGGGCCGAGAGTAATGACGTCGCCATTGAAAATCGCGCGATCGACTTTGACAGCAGGCACCTTTTGATTGCCCCCGTCGCCTCCGGCCTGGAGGAATGCGATGTCTGCAGCGCCAATCAGCACTGGGGCGCCGGTCTTTTCCTTGAAGTAAGCCGTGCCACCGCCACCGTCATTGTGCCAGTGAGTTGGCACGAGGAGCTTGATGTCGCTCAGTTTGAATCCCAGGGTCTCTATGTTCTTTCCCATCGCCTCTGCAGATTCCGCAAAACCGGTATTGAGCAGGATATGGCCCTGTGGAGAAGTCAGAAGGAATGAGTTTCCAATCGGAACTCCGACAGAATAGAGATTCCCGAGGACTTTGAATGGCTCACCGGTACCGACGTTCGGGGTTTGTCTCTGGGTTTCTCGACCCCTGGCCTGCATTTGCTTCCAGAGGTCGACATCTTTGGATGTGAAGGGCGCCTTGGGCGTGATCGCGGTCTGTGCCTGAACAACGAGGCAGAATGTGGCCAATAGCAAACTAACGATCAGGAAATTACGTGCCATATCTCAGCGCCCTCCTTATGTAACTTCTGCTTCTATCTTGCTCCGGGTATCTCGAGATTCTCGTAGTGATCGAGGAACCGGTTGTTTTCAGCGCAGACGGCGTGTTCAATCTCGGCGCCGAGATTCCATCGCAGGTCCCACCCGATTGTCCACGGCCTGGTGTATGCGCCGGTGTCATCGATGGTTACCTCGTATCGAAGCGTGTAGTAGTCCTTGCGAGTGAACTTCTCGATAAGGTGATGTTTCTCTGTACGCGGGGCGCCCCAAACCGACGCCCAGTGGCCCTCATTAAAGCCGACCGTGTCCACAACCAGCGTATCGCCCTCCCAATGGCCAATGGAGTGCCCCATCCAGGAGGGAAGCTCGTAAACCTCCGGTGGATGTGGACGGCCATCCATGTAAATGATCTGCCAGTTGGCGCTCGAGGAATCGAACATTCTGATAATGCGTTTTTGCTCGGGAAGCTGAATGAACTCCTGCAAGCCCTGCGTTGATGTAGCCCGTGTTCCACCCGGCGGAACGCAAAATCCTTCGGGATCATCTTTGTGTTCGGTCAACTTGCGGTAATCGAAGAGAGCTTTAGCCCAGGGCTGGAAAGGAATTCCTTCTTCTTTGCGCTCGATAAGATCCGCCGCGTAATCCCAGTGTTGACTCGATTGCCAGCCTCCTTTGTTAGCCGGATCCGAAAACGACAAGTTCGGTTTGCCGTCCGCAGCCCGGGGAATCGGGATGTTGGGCCTTGCTGCCTGCGCCCCTCCGCCACGTTGAGCGAATCCCGCAGGCACCGCAATCAGCGTCAATGCTGCAAGGACGGCCGCCAAAGTCATAATTCCGGTAAATCGATGTTCTCGCATTCTCGCACCTCCTTATTTATGTTTGCGCGGAATGATTCTGTCCCGAAAAGTCTCAGAGTTCAAGTTCTTTGCACCCAAGACGCCCGTGTGTATCAAAGGCCGCAACGAATTCCAGATCACGGCGCCTTGCATGTGAAATTTGGGGCATCGTCCGTGCTCCCGGTTCCCTTGTAGGTGGCGACCTGGGGGTACGGAGATGGGCCGGGTACGAACCGCTTTACCGTCCTTGAAGCTGGACGCGATGATCCGGTCCGGCGCCTTCTTGCTCTGGATCCACATCTCCAGCTCGCTGACCATCCTGTCGTGCGAATCCGCATTGGAATCGTCAGTGGCTTGACAGTGCGTCATCCCAGGCACCATGAACAGGCGCACGGATTCCCGCGCGCTCTCGGCGCCTATCGCGGCCACTACCTTCTTGTAATAGTCGATAGCGATCCCCGGAAGGGTGGTGCCGCCGTTCCAGCCTTCGTATAATTTGCGCCAGATTCGTTAGTGGAATCGCGCCCCCCATGCCACCACTTCCGTTGGCCTGGAAGTTGCAGTTCCATCCCATGACCGGCATCCAGACTTCCATCTTGATATCGGAGTCGCTCGACGGTCTCAGCGTTGCAGTCACACGGCAAAAAGCCGGAAGATTTCTGAATGCCGCGTCCTGGTTGCCTCCGCCGGCGCCCATGAGTGAGGCGGACTCCCCAGCGGCTACAACCCTGGCCGATGCGATCGTCGTATTCGGCAGCGAGAGAGAGACCAGGCTCTCGCACGGCACGGCGGCCGCAGACACCTGACTGAAAACCGCCATCGCGATCAGAGCGCCGAACGAGGTGATCGCAGTTCTTCTTTTCATCATGGTTGGTCTCCTTCTCTCTTCTGGAAATTCGGAACGGACTAATTCGGGAACAGACGTATAAATCACCTGATTGCGCTACGTAATTAAGTGATTTATACGTCTGTCCTCGAATTAGTCCTAGAGTCTTCCCTCTTCCCGAATCTCAGAACTGGAACCGCAAGCCCACCTCGAATTCCCGGGGATCCCCTGCGCTGGTGTACTTGCCGAAATTCGGCGAGGTCATGACCCCTGACGGCGGGCTGTAATTGGGCCTGTTGAAGGCATTGGTCATATTGGCGAAGATGTTGACGTTCGTTCGCGGACCATTGTTTCCGTTTCCGCGGTCCAGGAAGAACGCCTTTGAAATATTGAAATCGAACTTGAGAAATGCCGGGCCGACCTCGCCGTTTCGTTTAGCGCCGGGCGGACGGTCAATGACAGCAGTGTCGCGGTTGTCATCCCTGCCCGTGAAGATCGAATAACGGCGGCCGGAGTCTGTGGACATAGTGCTTGTCAGGAATAGTCCCAGCGGCAATTGAGCATTCACAGTCGTGTTCAAGGTGTGCAATGCAGCGGGCAGACGGCCCCAGTCTTCACGCAGGTTGTAACTGTCCACACCAAGTCCCTCCTGGCTGAAGCCTGCCGTCGCATTTTGATTAGTGAGGTTGCCGCCAGCCTGAGCGTCGGCCCAGCTGAATGTCATCGTGTAGGCGGCCGCGACGCTGAAAACGCTGAATCGCTGCCGCAGGTTCACTCGGATGCTGTTTGGCTGCTCTGAGGCTGTTGATTCAAGATTCAGAATATTGCCGCGGTCCGGCAGCAGACGAACACATGTCAGTGCCCTCTGGCCGGGACTGCACGAACGCAGTTTGCCCGACGTAATATCCCCCGGAGCATTCAGGTTTCGCGTGCGAAGCCGATGAACTTCGCGGCCTCGGTCGTACGATGCACTGAAGAACAGGTTGCGCAAAAACGTTCGCTCGTACGAAAGCATCATCATGATGTTGTATGGCGCGGCGAGGTTCGGATCGGTGACTCTCACGGACGGAAAGGTATTCCGGACACTTCCAGCCTGGAAGGCGTCAGGAAACGAAGGGTTGTCGACGATGATCTCAAACTGGCGCGTGCCGTCGAACCGGCGATTGGCCTCAATCGTATTAATGTTCACGCGTTGATGGAAGGTGCCGGCGCCTGCGCGTATAACGGCGGCTCGTCCCACGCCGTAAGCGAATCCCACCCTGAAATCGATGTTGTTGGGATCTCTGATGTTCGTCTGAATCTCGTAACGCGAACCATACATGAGCGTCAGTTGGGGCGTCAGCTTGATGTCGTCCTGAATGAAGAATGCGAGCTCGAGCTGGTTGGTGTTGATCAGCGGGTTGCCACGATTCACGCGATAGTTCAGCGGCCGTCCGGTGCGGTAATCTTCAAGACTCGAGAACGTAAAAGTGCCCAGGAAATTGTTCTCAGAAAGCGCCCTGCTCTGCCGATAAGCGCCCTGCATTCCCGTCTTGATTGTCATGCTCTCACCCAGGCGGGTGAACAGGTTGCTGAAGTCGTAGGTGCGTCCCCTGGTTTCCGCCCTGTTCTGGGCCCCGCCGCTGCTGAACGCGTCGAGCACGTTGATCCGGAGACCGCTGGTGTCCGGCGTGGTCTGGCTGTAGCTGTCGGTGTAGTTGAAGCGCGTTTCGTAGAGTGCCTGCGGCGAAATCGTTGAGAACTGCCGCAATTCCAAATTCCAGTTTCTTCCGCTGGATCTCCAGGCGCGATCCGGCATCGTGAACGCCCCCACGCCCTGATTTTCGCTGTGCGTGGGCGCGTAACCCGCATTGAAACTTATCGAGTGCGCGCCGGATAACTGGAAAGTATTTCGCAGATTGAAAGAACGATTGAGCGTCGGGCGGGTAATTCCGAGAGCGAAAATTCCGTCCGGCAGCGTGGCTCGGATTGTATCGACGTTCTCGGCCTCGCCCTGACTGAATGCGAAGGTGGTGGAGAGGCGGCCGGGAATAATCGGACCGCCGATGTCGAAGCTGGACTGGCGCTCCTGGTACGGCGGCTTGTTGCCCGCGAAACGTCTTCCCGCATTTAATGATTCATCTTTGAGCAGGAACTGCGCGTTCCCATGAAACGCGCCCGCGCCGCCGCGTTGAATAACCTCTGACACTGCCACGCCGGCTGCCTGGCCAACGCCAGGGCCGGTCTGGCGAAAACGATAGACGCCATCTTCTGCGGTAAACGCATTGTTGTTTATCCGAACAAACTGGGTTTGACTCTGCTGCCGCGCAGTTGGTTGAGCCCGCGTACCCGCGGAGGTGACCTCCGGGCCCCTGGGGGATTCCCGATAGCGGCTCCAGATGGCGAGTTGCTCCGGTGTCAGATATGCCTGCAGCCGGCTCTGAAACTCGTTTTGCAGCCATTCGATCGCAGAACGAAGACGGTCCGATTCCTGGCCCTGGGTTGGACCCGCTCGAAAATCCATCAGGCTGCCGAACAGTTCTTCAGAAGCCTGGCGTCGATCCTCCATCATCAGAGTGATTGCCCGCTCCTGCTCCTCCGAGAATGGAAGCGCGGCCTCGGCGAGAACACGCTTGACCTCATCCTTCAACTCAGCCAGGGGGTTTGCTGTCGACGGCCTTTCCTGCGCAGCCACACCGCCGGCCAGAAACAACAAGACGAAAGCCACGATCTGCGTCATAGCGGCAGATTATAGAAACACCACCTCATGTAGGACAGGAAATTCTTTCGTTTCTTGACTTTAAATCGAATGCGGTGATAGCGTTCGGCCCTAATAAATTGCAGCAAATCGCTCTTTTACAGCTGGCGCGAGCAGTCGTCGAAAACGATGTCTATGCGGAGGGTAATGATGGACAACTTCAACCGAGTCAAATCTGTTTTTCCGATGCTTTTCATCGCCACTTTGTTCAGCGTTCCGGGCTTTACTCAGACAGGTTCCACTCAGCAACGGATCGTTGTCGAAGGCACCAACGTCGAAGCTGTTTCGACGTCGTCAACCGACTTCGCCGGGGAATGGGTGGTAATCAATCATGAAGATCAGACCGAGCGGCTTCCAGGTTCCAGCATTGGTGACTATCTCGGTATTCCCTTCAATGAAGCGGGCCGAATGAGAGCCGAGACCTACGACCTTTCGGAATGGAGTTTGCCGGAGTTTCAGTGCAGGCCGCACCCGGTTCCGTACCAGTGGCGCGCCCAGGGTTCCATGCGCATAACGAAGGAAATCCACCCGGTTACTCGAGAGCTGGTGGCATACCACTTCGCATATACCCGATCTCTGGATCGCCCGATTTACCTTGATGGCCGCGAGCATCCTCCGGAATATGCCCCGCATACCTGGTCGGGATTCTCAACAGCCGAGTTCCAGGGAAACACGCTGGTCATTAAGACGACCCACTTAAAGGAAAGCTATTTCAGGCGCAACGGCCCGACGCTAAGCGATGAAGCGAAAGTGACTGAATGGCTCCTCCGGCACGGCGACTACCTGACTGTCACAACATCCATTGAAGATCCCACATACCTGTCAGAACCGCTGGTTCAGTCCGTCAGCTTCAAGTGGGAACCGCACACGGAACTGGAATATTTCCCGTGCACTGTCATAAACGAAAACATCTCGGACAAGGTTCCCCACTTCCTTCCCGGCAAGAACCCTTTCTTGAAGGAATTCGCCGAAGAGGAAGGTCTCCCCTATGAATCCACC
>CAMAWS010000017.1 GCA_945861845.1 Candidatus Sulfopaludibacter sp. SbA3
AGCCGCCGACTGCTCGAATCCGTAGATGGCCGCAATGTTGGGATGATTCAACGACGCCAGCACGCGCGCTTCGCGCTCGAATCGCGCCACTCGGTCAGGCTCGTGGCTGAAGGCTTCGGGAAGGAACTTGATGGCCACACTTCTCCCCAGCTTCGAGTCGGTGGCCTGATAGACGTCACCCATTCCCCCGCTGCCCAGGTGCGCCGTAATTTGGTAGTGTGCGAGCTTGGTTCCAATCATTCTTCTTGATGGCTGCGCCCTATCGGGCTTGCATTCGCAGCCGCTCATGGTGTGGTTGAACAAACGCGGAGCAGAGTCTATCAAAGCCCCTTGCATCCTACGTACGTATTTGAATCTGGAAGGCCAGAACCTCAGAGTATCATTACACGATATGGATGACCAACATGGTGCGGAAGAAGTGGCAGCAAAACTGCGAACTGCGCTCGAAATGTTCGGTCTCGGCGAGTCGATCATGCGGCAGAAACTGCGGCGGACCTATCCCAACGCTTCCGAAGCTGAAATAGAAGCAAAGGTATGGGCGTGGCTTTCCGAGCGGCCGGGAGCAGAGCACGGGGACGCGCCGGGCCGGCGGCGCGACCTGGTCCGATGACCGAGACACGACTGCATGCCGCCCTCCGCGCTGTTTCCAGGGATCTCGCGGAGAGCGGCGCACTCTGCGCGCTTGTCGGCGGGCTGGCCGTTTCAGCCCGGACGGAGCCTCGGTTTACGATGGATATCGACCTCGCAGTGGCCGTGACTCACGACCGGGATGCCGATACTCTTATCAAGTTCCTCACGTCGCGGAAATACCGTATCGATGCCTTGGTATAAGCGGAACTACAGAGCCTGCTTCCGCGTTAAAACGCCCTTTCACGTTGTTTTACGCCAGGTTGAGTTACCGCGCAATGTCTATAACCTCGTCGCCTCTGGAAGCTTGCCAAGGCCCCGGTCAAACGTACCCAGTGGCAAATGCCCCGCCTTTCGTGCGATTTCCAACAGCATGCAATCCGAAAAGCCCACGGAAGGATGTTTCTGAAAATGGCTCAGCGCCGCCACGACGACGTCGGAATCCTGAATGCTGAGAGTCTCGTGGCCCAGGAGCATTTCAACTGCAATCGAGATAGCGGCTGCATCCCTTGAGTACACCGCGGATAAAACCCAGGTTGCCTCGACCAGCGCGAGGTGCGACACCCAAGCTCCTTTTTGAATGAATGCCTCGGCTGCGGCAACCTGCCTGGCGTCGTCGCGAGTCATGAGACGCACCAGGAGATTGGTATCAACGGCGCGCATGCCGTTTCCTGATTTGTTGCCGAATGCCAGACTTCAGTTCAGCCAAAGGATGCTTCGCAGGCGCACCCTCCGGGAACAGAGCTGCATGAATGTCCTCGGAAGCATATCGAACTGCCCGGCGAACGATGACGGTCTCCCCTTCTTCATCCCACTCCAAAATCGAACCCGGACCGATGCCGAGCTTTCGACGTACTTCAAGAGGCACCGAAGTCTGGCCTTGCGCGGTAACCTTCGACTGTGCGATTGACATGAGGCGAATATTACCATGGTAATGAGGATCAACTGAGCAGGTAAGTCAGGTTCGGCTAAGGGACGCAGCAGCCGGTGAACGCCCGGATTCTATCCCTTTTTATCGGTATCGCGGTGGGTGACCTTCACGCGGTACTTGCTGCCTTCCAGATGCTTGCCGACCTCGTTGGTAATCATGACCGAACGGTGACGGCCGCCGGTGCAACCGATCGAAATGGTGACGTACGACTTGCCTTCGCGTTCGTACTGGGGAAGGAGAAAGTCGATGAACCTGGTGACGTGTTCCATGAAAGCCGCGGTTCCCTGCTGGGCGTTCATGTATTCGATGACGGGAGCGTCCGCGCCAGTCAGCGATTTCAGGTGAGGAACAAAGTTTGGATTCGGCAGGAAGCGGACATCGAAGACGAGATCCGAATCGATCGGAACGCCGTACTTGAATCCGAAGCTCACGAGCGATACGAGCAGGTGTTTCTGTTCCCGCTCTTCGAACAACTGGATGGCGTGCTGCCGCAATTCATGGATCGTGAATTGCGATGTATCGAGAATGTTGTCGGCTATGGCGCGGATCGGCGCGAGAAGCTCGCGTTCGCTGGCGATGGATTCCAGCACGGTGCGGTCCGGATCGAGCGGATGCGGCCGGCGCGTCTCGCTGAATCGCCGCACGAGCACGGCATCGGAAGCTTCGAGAAACCACAGCGAAGTGTCGACGCCTGATTTTTTCAGCTCGTCATAGATGGCTGGAAAGCCGCTGAGCGTGCCTCGCTCACGAACGTCGATAACAAGCGCGGCCTTTGTGCCGTGCTCCTCGGTCTTGAGAATCAGCTCTGAAAACTTGGTGAGAAGTCCGACGGGAAGGTTATCAACGCAGAAGTAGCCGCGATCCTCGAGTGCCCGGAGGAAGGTTCCTTTTCCGGAACCGCTCAGGCCGGTAATGATGATGAGAGAAGAGGGTTTCAATCAGGCTTCAGGCTCGATCCAGCCGATGTTCCCGTCCTTACGTTTGTATACGACGTTCAGTTTTTCGGTCTGCGCGTTCCTGAAAACCAGGAAGTCGTGCTCGGAATCTCCCACCTCGACGGCCGCATCGTCAACGCTCATGGGCTTGGCCGCAACATCGTGAGTTCGAATGATGCGTGGCAGCTTCTGCCCGAGGGCTTCTTCAATCTCGAGGACAGTCGCCGTGGAAACAGCTTCATCCCCATGGCTGTTGCGGCGCTTCTTGGCCTGGTTCCGGCCCTTCGATTTGAGCAGCTGCCTTTCGACCTTGTCCAGCACGGCGGCGATGGACGTGTACATGTCCGTCGACTCTTCTTCGCCGTGGTGAAAATCGTGTTGTGTCTTGATGTTCACCTCGGCGATATGCCTTACGTGCTTCTCCACCGTCAGTATGATGTGCACTTCCATCACGTCGTCAGTAACGCCGCGCAGGCGTTCCAGTCGATCCGTCGCAAACTTGCGAATAGGCTCTGTAATCTCGATATGCCGGCCGGTAATTTCTATCTTCATGATTAAGACCTCACGCGGCGCTGATGAGTACTTGGAATCTTAAGATCCTCGCGATACTTGGTAATGCTTCGCCGCGTCACGCAAATACCTTCGTCCTTGAGCATCAGCGCTAATTTTTCGTCTGTAAGAGGGGATCGTGGATCCTCGGTCTCAATGTACTTCTTCACTTTTCGCTTCACGATCAAAAGCGACGTCCCGTCGCCCATCGGGCCGTTCACGGCTTCGGAGAAGAAATACCGCAACTCAAACACTCCCTGGGGCGTATGAGCAAACTTGTTTGCGACAGCCCGGCTCACCGTCGACGGATGCACGCCGACTTCTTCGGCCACATCCTTGATCATCATTGGCTTCAGTTGATCGATTCCCCGATCGAGGAAATCCGTCTGCCGCCGGATGATCGCCTCGCACACTTTCACAATAATGTGCTTCCGCTGCTCGATGTTTTTCAAAAGCTGCACGGCCGATTTGAAGCAATCCTTGACGTAGTTCTTTACGTCCTTGTTAATGGAATCGCGCTCGAGCATGTGCCGGTATGTCGGGCTCAGCCGGAGCTGGGGCACTTCGTCTTCATTGGTCACGACGCCGTATTCGCCGCTCGACTTCACGATGAAAACATCGGGCTCGATAAGGCGCGGCTGCGTCCTGTTGTATTTCTGGCCGGGACGGGGATCGAGCGCTTTTACGATCTCCACCGCTTCCATGACTATTTCGAGCGATTGGCCGATCGCTTTCGCGATTTCCTTGAATTGCTTGTTCTGCACCTTGTGCAGGTGGTCGCGAACGATCTCGAAAGGTATGGTGTCGTCTTCCTCGAGAATGGTGAGCTGGATCATCAGGCATTCTCGAAGATCCCGGGCAGCGACGCCGGGCGGGTCGAATCGATGGACGACTTCGAGTGCCTTCTGGACATCCTCCAGTTGATGCTCGCCGCTCTCGGCAATCTCCTCGAGGTTGATGAGAACCTCGCGGCCGTTCTCGTCGACCGCAAGCAGGTAGCCATCTTCGTTCAAATTCCCGATGATGGAGTGGCATGCGTTGCGGACAGGCTCGTCCATTGTCGCCAGGCCGAGCTGCCACTCGAGGTGATCGGTCAGCGTCTGGGCCTTGGCCAGGAAGTTTTCGAACGATGGTTTCTCGAAGATTTCGGTTTCGCGGGGCCTGGAAGCTCCGTCGTTGAGATAGTTGTCGAAACTCTGGAGATCGAGGTCGGCGTAGGGATCGTCCGGTGCTTCGGCCTCAACGGGAACGGTGTCAACGGTATGCTCAACGGTAACTTCGCGGTCGCTGACATCCGCGTACTGCCGGTCGCTGTCGTCGAATTCCGCGGCGTCATTGGCGTTATTGGCATCAACGGCATCAATGGCATCCGTGGCGGCAGGCTCGGACGCATCCTGCTTCAGTTCGGCTTCGGAGAGTTCCTGCGGAGATTCAACGATCTCCGTCCCCTCCTCCAGCACGGGATTCTGGACCAATTCCTGTTGAATCATCTCAGTAAGCTCAAGCTTATTAAGGGTGAGCAGGCTCACCATTTGAACCAGGCCTGGAGTGAGCACCTGCTTCTGCTGAACTTTGAGACTTAGTCTGGTTTCAAGAAAAGCCATACGTGATGAAATCTAATTCAGGGTGAAATTCTCTCCGAGGTAAACCCTCTTGACCTCGCTATCATTTCCGAGTTCCTGAGGTGTTCCAGACCTGAATATCGAACCGTTGTTGATGATATAAGCCCGATCGGTGACCTGCAAGGTTTCTCTGACAGTGTGGTCGGTTATCAGCACCCCGATCTGCTTGGATTTCAAGTTATTTATGATCTTTTGAATTTCAAGAACCGTGATCGGGTCGATACCTGAAAAGGGCTCATCCAGAAGAATAATCTTGGGAGAAATTACGAGCGAACGGGCAATTTCCACACGGCGCCGCTCTCCGCCCGAAAGCGTATCGGCAAGACTCCTGCGAACGTGGGCAATGCCGAATTCCTCGAGCAGAGACTCCAGGCGATCGCGGCGATCCTTGTTCGACAGCGGCAAGGTCTCCAGGATTGCCATGACGTTGGCCTCGACAGTCAACTTGCGGAACACGGATGCCTCCTGCGGCAGGTAACTGATTCCATTTTTCGCCCGCAAATACATTGGCAGATCGGTAATGTCCTGGCCATCCAGCAGCACAGAACCGGTGTCCGGCTGCGTGAGGCCGACGATGATATAAAACGTTGTCGTCTTGCCTGCTCCGTTCGGTCCGAGCAATCCGACCACCTCTCCCTGGCCGACAATCAGATTAACGTCGTTGACAACCTTTCGGCCTTTATATGTTTTGGTGACGCCGGTAGCCTGGAGGGAAATCATTTAACGGGATGCCTTGACTCGACCTTCGAACCAGCTTCGCTCTCGACGACAACACGGTTCGACGACTTGTTCATCACCAGGCGCGCCCCGCGGATTATGCCGCGCTCGGGGTCGGTAACGCTGGCATTCCTGCCTGTGAGCGTGATTGTCTCGGTCCGGGGATCGTAGACAGCCTGCTCGCCTGTTCCGCGCCGGTCTCCCTGGGTGAACGCGACCCCGCCCAGTGCAGCGATCTCCGATACGGCCTGGTCCTGAATCTTCACTTTCATGTCGCGGGTTTCCATCGTCACGTCCTGTCTCTGGGCCCGTACATTACCGGTATAGTGCGCAACGCCCTGCTTGTCGTCGTAATCAAGTTTGTCGGATGTTGCTCGAAAAGTGCCGAGGTTGGAACGGACTTTGCCGTCGGCGTGCAAAGTGTTGCTTGCAGTTGATGCGACCAGGCGGTCGGACTTGATTTCGGTTGCACCGCTCCAAAGTTGGACATTATTAGTGTAGGTAATTCCCTCAGCCGTGCCTTCTGCGCGGTCCGCTGTCACGAGAACCCGCTCGGCTGAATTCCGTCTTGTGGTCCTCACATTGGTGGTCGCAACGAACGAGCCCTCCTTCTGATTGATACGAATCCTGTCGGCCTGAAGCCTCATCTCGGGAAGAAGAATGACCGGTGAACCTTCGAAGGTAACGATATTTCCTCCGTCCTCGATACGGGCTCGCGCGGAGCGTCCGCTGCGTGGACCTTCCTCGAATTGAAAGTTCCCGGTCTGTGTCAGCTCAACCAACTCGCTGGTCCTGTTGTTGAACCTGGCTTCAGTCCGGTCGGCGGAAGTTCGCCTTGGACCGGAGCGCAGGCTCGCAGGATACAGTGTGGTGAACGTTACCATGTCGCCGTTTTCGATCGTGAAATTCCGTCCTTCGATAACCGAATCGCCGATTCGTAAAGTAGACTCGGCATCCGTTGATACGCGGCCTGCAGCGTCGGTGGATATCCTGCCCGCCTGCAATGTCTGGTTGCCGCCCAGGAGCATGCGGGCGTTCTGACGGGCATCGAGTGTCTGCACCTGGCCCACGGCATCCAACGTCGCATCGACCTCCTCGCCAGTTAGCACCTGATCAGCATTGCCGCCCGTCTTCCTCAGCTCCACCGCTCCCCGGGCCCGCAACTGCTGGGCTATACCATTGGGCGAAATGGTAGCCTCCAGCCGCACGGTGCTGATCTTCCACGACTCGCGCCCGTCCACCGATCGAGACTCCGCCGTCACAGCGCTCTCGAGCGCAATCAGCCGGGGCGAAAAAGTTTCCGGCTCGAGATCGGCGCGGCCATACGAGCCGCGCACCCATCCGGTTTGAGTCTGGAGCAGGACACCGTCGGCGAAAGTGGCAAAATTCTCATTCTCGAAGAAAACCGCCGAACCCGATTCAAGGAGCGTGCCTTCGATGGTTCGAATCCTGACGTCGCCCTTCAGCTGAAGAATGCCTGTGGAGATGGCGTACTCGAACTGGTTGGCCTGGCCGGTCATGCCGCCGGGTTGATCGAGGGCAATCGGTTGCGTGGAACTGATAACGCGGCTCTGATGGTTGTAGATCAATTCTTCTGTTCGTGCCGTGGTCTTCTCGTCCAGCTCCGCCTCGACGTTTTCGTAAAACCGGATATCGCCGCTTCGCTCGTCGTACTCGCTTCGCCTGCTTCGGATGCGCCGCTCGGGATCCTGCTCGGTTTCTCCATACACGGTTACTTCCACGTCCTCGAGCATGCTCCGATTGTCCTTGAAACCAAGAGAACTCTTGGCGCGGACCGAGAACGCCGTCCGGCCGCCTTCGGTTCGGGAAAACGTAAAACCCTCCGTTCGCACGGCCAGGTCCCTGGGAAGCTCGGGCACGCGGATCGGCGGCACGGCGGTCGCCGCACGGCGCACCCAGTAGTTCCACGACGGAATAGCAATAAATACGATGAGGGCGAATGGAAGGACTGCTCGCAGCACCCGCACGAGCCGATGCGTGAAAATCCTCTTGAGAGGCATACCGATAGAATACATTACCGGCTCAAACTTCCCCGCCCCTCAATACAACGATTCCGCTTAAAGAGTTCGATAAGGGCCGCGTTGCGGCGAAAGACCTTTGCCCGCGCGCGAGCGCGGGCAAAGGGTTTCCAATGTTGGACGCTCCCGAAGCCCGGCGGAGCGCCTGGGAGTTCCCGACCAACCTGGATCTCATTGCTCAGTGCCTGCCTGGCTGTGAAAGGCTACTCAGAACAGGCGGCGGGACCTTAACTGGCAGCATGCGACTTCACGATTTGAAGCGCATATCAGAATGCCCGAGGTCCGTAACCGTCAGCGGCGCGGATAGTCTTCGATCAATTTTTCAAGTGCGCGGGCGAAAAGCAGGAAGGACAAACGACTCATGGGACAAGCAACATTTGCGGACATGGTCATTGGATGGACGACAGCTACCGATTTCTCCTACGCCCCAACTCCGTTGACGATAACTGCGGCCCCCCTGGTCAATCCGACTGCCGTGCTTGTCAAGGCAAGCATGAAGGGTTGTTCCGTCAATACAGATGTGACCACAGCAATCGTACCGACAAAGGTGGTTACCGTGGCGGATTGGGACGTGGGTTGGATTCAGATCCTCGGTGTCCACACGATGGACGCAAAATGGAAGAAAGGAAACAAGACGAGATCCGCGAAATGGCGTCAAAGCGCTTTGCCTTGCTACGATTCCGATCAGGCAGCCAGCATACCGTGGTACAACCACACTTTTGCGGCGCCCAGGGCGTTGAGCACCGCTGCACCCGTAAGGGTGCATATCGAAGACGCGCCGGCCATGTCCGTTTACTCGCGATTCGGAGACAACGCATTCCCCGTAAAAACCAGGGATAGGCACGGCGTAACCACTACTGTCTGGGTAAGTCCGTTTAATAACCAGGATCCTGACGCGAGGGTTGCTGAAATTTCCAAGAAACTGTCATTTGAAATGTACCTTGCCGTCATCAAGACCAGAAACAGAGGCGTATTGTCCTGGAAAACTTCAGGGTGTATGAGAATCCTCCAGAAGATAACGTGGAGCACCACTATTGTTATCGAGCGCAATGCCACCACCAGGAAATTGGAAACAACGACCAACGAAATCGTGCAGGGCAATACCACCGATTACGAAAGCGACGAGTCGGCTCCCGCGTTGACGGTGCTGCCCGGCAACAGCCTCCTGAATGCAAACGATTCCATAGTCGTTACGCGTGTCTAGTGTCCTAGTCAGAAATTCGGTTTCATGCTGACTGCAGGGGCGGTGTGTGACCGGCCAATATCCTGCAATTGCGCCATCGCGGGCGGGCACAGACCGCCCCTGCATTGCGGTACAAACCTATCTACCTCCGTACGTGACTTCAATGGAGTCATCGTCGTATGACAAGTCTCCGCTTCCCAGCCTTATTGCAGATCCGATGTCCGAACGTGCAGTAAAGGCGACAAGACCCTCCCGGGCTTGCCCCGGTTGCAGGTTGCCTCCGCGTAGAAACCGGGGGTGATCCATGGAAGTTACTCCGACCTTTTCAGTACCGTAGTGAACCTGAATATTTTCCGGTGAAATCACTAAAGGTTGGCTGCCCGTGTTGGTGATCTTTACTCTGAACGCGAAGATGTCAACGCCCGCTGCCATCATGACACTCAGGGATGCCAGTTCAGCCGGTGATGACTGCGCAACAATCGGCGCCAGTTCGGCGGTCCCGTCCCGCCACGAAATATCGAGACGGCGCACGGAGGCCGTGGTTGGTTCCGGCTCTGGACGAAAGGGTTCAGGAGGAACAACGATCGGGGATGTGCGCGGCGGCGCCGGCTCGGGCAAGACACTCGGATCGTCACCGCGAGGGCCGGGGCCAATCGGGACCGGATCCGGATCGGGAATTACATTGGATGGGGCGGTGCCGCTGGTAGAAAAACCGGTGATGATGAAGACCAGGCCCAACACAAACGAAATAATCTTCCCGGTCTTCCCCGTCGTTCCTGATATTTCCGCGCCGAAGATCTTGAAGCCGCCGCTCAGAAGCGATACCAACAATAAGATCGCTCCAAGAACAAACGCGCCTATAGCGAGATTCCCTGGCATAACTTCCTCTCTGAGCAGGCCTGCAGGCGATCTCCTATCGCGGTATCAACCTCTTCGTCTTAAAGAGTACGGAAAATCGTATTCGAAGAATGCCGCAAGCGCTGAGAAAAAGCGAATTGATTGTTTCCTTAATCCGACAGGACAAACACGTCGCGGGCATCGCCAAGGTCGCGGGCAGATGGCGTGATGATCGTCTTCTTTCCGACCACGATCTTCGCGTTAGCCAGGACAGCGGCGCGCACATCGTCTTCACAAACGAACCCAACGGGCTTGTCCTGCTTTGCCTGGGCTTTTGGAGACGCCGGAGCGGGGGGCGTAGGATCGAGTTCCTTGAACGAAGCCAGGGGAGGAGCTATGGGAGCGGCGGAGCGGGCGCCGAGCCACTGTTCGACCACTTTTTCAATCGTGACTCGAGCCGGGCTCGAAGATGCCGGCGCGGCGGCGACGGGTTTCGGAGGGGCGGCAACGTCCCTTACGCCATAAGCCACCCGCTTGAGATTGATCAAGTGCAGCGGCGAAATATTATCCGACGTGATGTTTCCGCCGGCGGCGCCGCAACCCAGCGTCATCGCCGGAAAGAGGTTCGTCGTATATC
This sequence comes from Candidatus Sulfopaludibacter sp. SbA3, assembly GCA_945861845.1. Taxonomy (GTDB): domain Bacteria; phylum Acidobacteriota; class Terriglobia; order 20CM-2-55-15; family 20CM-2-55-15; genus CAMBFR01. Next base: position 10,078 of record CAMAWS010000017.1, read on the forward strand.
CAACCGCGCCGAGCGCGGCCGGTGTGTTGACGCAGATTCGAGACGCCGGCTTGTGAAGGCCGAACTGGCGCACGATTTCATCGTCGCGGGTGTGCAGGCTGAGGGTATGGCCAAGCCCGCCAAACTTCAGTATCTCGATGGACTTTGCGCAGCCCTCACGCCAATCGTTTACCACATAGAACCCGAGAGTCGGCGAAAGCTTCTCCATTGAAATGGGGTATGCCGGGCCAACCTTGTCCGCATGAGCAACGAGGGCGCGCGTTCCGGCCGGCACCTGGAAGCCCGCCAGTTCGGCGATCCTCACCGCAGACTTTCCGACGATCTGCGTATTGAGGGTTCTCCGCGGCGTCTGGATCGTCTTTTCGAGCAGCTCCTTCTCGGCCGGGCTGCACACGTGCGCGCCCTGCTTGCGGAGCTCATCGAGCACCGCGTCTTTGACAGCCGCATCGCAAATGATCGCCTGCTCGGAGGAGCACAAGGTTCCGTTGTCGAAGCACTTCCCGGTCAGGATGTCGCGCACGGCCTTTGGCACGTCCGCCGTCTTTTCGATGTATGAAGGCACATTGCCCGGACCCACGCCGAATGCAGGCTTGCCGGCGCTGTATGCGGCTTTCACCAGGCCGGTCCCGCCCGTGGCAAGGATCAGCGCGGTCAATGAATGCTTCATTAACTCTTCTGTGCCTTGCAGGGTCGGCACTTGCATGCAGGAAATCACGCCTTTGGGCGCCCCGGCCCGCTCGGCGGCGTCGGCTATGAGCCGGCTGGTCTCGATGATGCATCGGGCCGCAGAAGGATGAGGACTGAAAACGATGGCATTTCGGCCTTTGAGCGCGATCAGGGCTTTGTAAATGGTGGTCGATGTGGGATTCGTCGAAGGAATGATTGCCGCGACCACGCCGATGGGGCTGGCCACTTCGAAGACTTTCTTCTCTTTGTCTTCGCTGACAATTCCAACTGTCTTCATCGGCCGGATGGCGCGGTACACGTCATCGGCGCAAAACAGATTCTTCATCGTCTTGTGCTCGACAGTGCCATAGCCGGTCTCTTCGACCGCGAGGCGGGCCAACGGTTCGGCATTGGCGATGCCCGCCTTTGAAATCTCGGCGAGAACTCGCTCTACCTGGTCTTCTGTGAATTCCTCAAATTGCTTAAAGGCATGGCTCGCCGATTCAAGCAGGCGGCGGGCCTCCTGAATGGATTCCAGATCTTTATCCATCGTTTTCGTTGCGTTTTCGTTGCGTTTTCGTTGCGTTTTCGTTGTCTGTGGTTATCCGGGTGTGGAGTCGCCGGGCTTGTCGACGCCGCCCGACCAGTGCCGCAAAACCTTCTCAGTTTCGGCAAACGGATACGGTATGACATGGACGGCGATCAGTTCACCGACACGGCGAGCCGCCACCGAACCGGCCTCGGTCGCGGCCTTGACCGAGCCTACGTCGCCACGCACAAGGACCGCGACATAGCCGTTAAGCAGGTATTCCTTGCCGATCAAAACAACGTTAGCTGTCTTGACCATGGCATCAGCCGCCTCGACCGCACCGACGAGTCCACGAGTCTCGATCATTCCCAATGCTTCGCGCACACAACCTCCGCTTCGGGCATAGTGTGGTAGAAGTCGGGCACAAAAGCAATTGACTGTACTAAAAACCTTTCCATATGATGCTTGCACCTACAGGAATCCGGGGGATTCCGCTCCAACATGGCAGATTTTGGATCGTCTCTCAAGAAGGCCCGGGAAGCCAAAGGGATATCTCTCGATAAAATCGCAGGGGAAACTCGAATCAGTACGCGATTTCTCCGGGCAATCGAAGAAGAGGAATTCCAGGTCCTGCCCGGGGGAGTTTTCAACCGCGGGTTCGTGCGGACCTACGCCGAGCGTGTAGGCCTCGATCCGGACCAGGCAGTGGCCGAATACGAACGCCTTCTCGAGTATCGAGAGCCTTCGGAGCCTCCACCGCCGGTGGAAGGCGGCGCGGCAAGCAAAATCGAACGCCATTTATACGCGGCCGCAGCGGGCGCGCTCGTGCTGCTGATTGCGATCTTCTACATCGTGACGAGCAGCAATGACACGACCGGGGAGCAACCAAGCCCGGCGGTATCCACAACAGCGCCGGCCACGCCGCCCGCGCCGCCCGCTTCAAGCGATGCCGTGCAACCCCCTTCGCCCGCAGCCGCCCCTGCCGCAGCACAAGCGCCGCTTCCGCCAGTCAAACCCCTGTCCATTGAAATGGCAGCTCACGAAAAAACCTGGATACTGCTTACAACAGATGGAAAGACCGTGACTGAGTTGCTTATGGAACCGGGAACGACCCAGCGCTTCACAGCCAACAAGTCCATCGACATAACGATCGGAAATGCCGGCGGCCTGACCTTGAAGGTGAACGACAAACCCACGCGGCAACCACTCGGGCGCAGCGGCCAGGTTCGCCAGTTCGTCATCACGCAGGAAAACGCAAACAAAATTGACGACATTATTGGATAGGAACGCGGCAGGCTCGGATTTTCGATGGGGCTGACCCGTTTCTTACGTGCTGGACGTCACTCAACCCGCCGGCTTGATCAAAGGCCGCACGGCAGCCATGACGATAAGTGCGAGTCCAAACGTGCAGACGATGGTCGCGCCGGTAGGCAGATCGAGCTTCAACGAGAGGTAGACACCCATGGCCGATACGACCGTCCCCATCGTCCAGCCAATGGCGAGACGGCGGCCAATCGTTTCCGCGTACAACATGGCGCCCACGGAAGGAACGATGAGATAGCAGAACACCAGCAGCACTCCGGCAATGGAGACCGACGAGGTCACGACAAAGCCGAACGAAGCATAAAAGAGGAAATCCCACAGCCTGATCGAAATCCCTTCCGCTTCGGCTTTCCGTGGATCCATGGAAATTGCCAGGAACTTGTGACGGAAAATATAGTGAAAGGCCCCGATCACGCCGTATAGAAGAGCCGTCTGGCCAACCTCGGGCCATGACACGGCGAGAATGTTGCCGACGAGCATGTCCTTGAGGTGCTCGCTCTCCGAAGTCGCCTTGCTCATTACCAGGATTGCCGCCGCCGAAGCAACCGCGTAGCAGATGCCGATAATCGCTTCCTGGGGGATGCGCGCCCGCCGGCTGCGGATCGTCGAAAATACCAGGGCTCCAAGGAAGGTAAAGGCAAGACTGATCCAGTAGGCGATCGGCGAATGCGCATCACCGCCGGTTATCGGCAGCAGGAGCGCGATCGTCGCGCCAAGCGCTGCAATCTGCGCCAGCGAGAGGTCCACGAAAATCACGCCGCGCTCGACGACATGGACGCCGAGATAGGCGTGAATGCCTGTGAGGATCAAGCTGGCGGCGAAGGGGGCCGCCAGAAAAGCAAGTATCGATGTGTCCATGCTCTCCCTTACTTCGCGCCCGTCTTCTTAATTGCGGTTATCAGCAAGTTCAGATTGTAATCAAACAGTTTGAAGTAATCGGTGACTTCCTTGACCCCTCCGACCGACGGCGGCATGACCAGTACCTCTGCTCCAGTGTCGCGGCCAATCGCATTCGGCGTCTTGAGATCGAAGTACGGCTCCACGAGCACGAGCTTGATGTTTGTTCTCTTCATCATGTTCATGAGATCGAGCGTGTGCTGTGGCGACGGCGGGATTCCCGGCTTCGGCTCGATGTAGTCAACGATGTCGAGGCCAAAGCGCGCGGCGAAGTTTGGAAACGAGCGGTGATAGGTGACGACCTTTATGCCCTTGTACGGCGCCATCATCGCGGTCCAGCGCTTTTCGGCTTCGTTCAGACGGTTGAGAAAATCGTTCAGGCGCTGTTCGAAATAAGCGCGGTCATTCGGCCGGAACCGCGCAAAGCTATCAACAATTTCGCGCGCGATGATCTCCCCGTTCTCAGGGTCCATCCAATAATGCGGGTTGCCGAGCGCGTGTACGTCGCCCCCTGCGCGTGTGATCTGGCCCGTCGGGACCTCGAGAATCTGCGCCTTGAGTGAGACGTCCAGGTAGCCCTCAGCGCCGACCTGGATCTTCTTGTTGCGGCTCTGCTGGATGAGGGGCGGCAGCCAGCCCAGTTCGAGATCGCGGCCAACCAGGATCAGAATGTCGGCCTTCAGCAGCTTGAGAATGAAGCTCGGTTTCGCTTCAACGAAGTGCGGATCCTGATAGCCTTTTGCGATCGAGTCGATGGTAATGCGATCACCACCAACTTCGCGCGCGATGGACGCCAGGTCTTCCGTCGTTGCGATGACGTTCAGCTTGCCCTGGGCCATCAAAGGCGAACTCGCCAGGAAAGACGCGATCAGTGCGGCGAGATAGAGTCTGATGTTCATTTCAACCTTTCGAGTACACGAGTCTAGAACGGGTGCGCGCCATGCGCCCCGATAGAAAACTGGAACTGCATTAAGAACTCGTTCGCCGTCAATCCGGCCGCGTACTTCGTGCGCCGGTATTGACCCCGCACCTGGCTGAATTCGCTCGGCCAGTATGTGAGTGTGAGCGACTGCCCGGTGTCGTGCAACGACACGTCGTCAGAATGATTTGACCGGTCGTAGCGCAGTCCTGTAAACCATCGGCGGGCAAGCTGATAATCACCCGAGACGTAAAAACCCTTCCCGCTCTGCAAACCGTTTGGCTGGTTGCGCCGGCTCCAGATGAATTCCGAGCGGCCCACAAACGAATGGTAAACCGACCGGTTGAGCGGCTTCCATCGGATAGTGGCGTCGCCTCCATATAGAGTCGTCCGGAACCGCCCAAGGTCGAGATCGTTAACAATGCCGGACGCGTTGTGTCCCTGTGAAAACGAAAAGCCGAGATCGATGTTCGTATTATCCGAAATGTCCTGATACCCGCGCAGATGCCCGACATAGCTCAGGTCACTCCGCCGGCTCGTCTTGAAGAGCGCCGCCGAATCCCCTCGGAAAACCTGTCCTGTCGCTTCGAGGAAGATCCACGGATTCGGGATCAGCCTCGCAATTGAAAATCCCGCATCGCTGATGCCTTCCTCGCCGCCAACCAGGTTCTTTGTCACCAGCGGACGATCGGTCCAGGAAAGCATATGATTGTG